>DATJAL010000042.1 GCA_035516255.1 Chitinivibrionales bacterium
CGAGAATTGTTTGAGTATATTGAGCATGTGTATAATGGCCAGAGAATCCATACGGCGATCGGCATGCCGCCCCGTATATTTGAGTCTGTAAAGTTGAACCAATGTGCCTAAACGAGTGTCCATTTTAAGGAGTCAGGTCCACTCTTTATTATTAGTCGATTTCCCCTCTTATCTTGTATAAATTGCCCCGCAGGAATTATCTTTAGTTACTTTTTCGGCACTATTATCCGGTAAAGCCGCAGTGCCATCGGGCAAATCACGGCGGAAAGCATTTATGTTTGAGGAACTGACCACCAGGTTCGAATCCATTTTCAAGAAGATCCGCGGCCAGGGCAAGCTGAGCCAGGACAACGTCGCGGACGCCATGCGCGACGTGAAGCGCGCGCTTCTTGAGGCGGACGTCAATTACAAGGTGGTCAAGAAGTTCGTGGCCGGCGTCACGGAAAAGGCGCTGGGCGCCGACGTCCTCAACAGCATCACGCCGGGTCAGCAGTTTGTCAAGGCGGTGTACGACGACCTCGCCGCGCTCCTCGGCGGCAGCGCCCGCACGGTGCGGTTCCACACCAACCGGCTGAACATCGTGGTGCTCGCGGGCCTGCAGGGCTCGGGCAAGACCACCACCTGCGCCAAGCTCGCACTCCATTACCGCAAGCAGGGTCACCGTCCGCTGCTTATCGCCTGCGATACGCACCGCGCCGCGGCCGTCGACCAGCTCGAAACGCTCGGCAAGTCGCTTTCCGTCCCGGTGTACGCCGACCGCGCGAAGGAGCCTCTTGACATATGCAAAAACGGCCTGGTCCTTGCCCGGCAGGAGGGGAATTCGCTCGCCGTCATCGACACCGCGGGCCGGCTGCACGTCGACGCCGAGATGATGGCCGAGCTCAAGGAATTGTGCGCGGCCGCAAAGCCCGACGAGATATATTTTGTTGCGGACGCCATGAGCGGCCAGGACGCGGTGAACGCCGCGGCCGAATTTTACAAGGAGATCCGCTATTCCGGCGTGATCCTCACGAAAATGGACGGCGACGCCCGCGGCGGGGCCGCGCTCTCCATTGTCGACGTGGTGGGCGTTCCGCTCCAGTTCGTGGGCACGGGTGAAAAGCCGGACGGGCTCGAGCTGTTCCATCCCGAGCGCATGGCGTCGCGTATCCTCGGCATGGGCGACATCGTGTCGCTGGTGGAAAAGGCCCAGGAGAATTTCGATCAGGAGCAGGGCCGCAAGCTCGAGAAGAAGATCAGGAGCAGCAGCTTCACGCTGCAGGATTTTCTCGAGCAGATCCGCCAGATGAAAAACATGGGCTCGCTGTCGGAGCTCATCGCCATGATCCCGGGCGCGGGGAGCCAGCTCGCGGGGGCAACGGTCGACGAAAAGGCGCTCATGAGGATCGAGGCAATGATCTGTTCCATGACGGCACAGGAGCGCGACCGGCCCGGCATCATCGACGGCAACCGGCGGCGGCGCATCAGCACGGGCAGCGGTACAACGGTGCAGGACATCAACAAGCTACTCAAGCAGTTCGACACCATGAAGACCATGATGAAGCGCGTGAACAAGATAGGGTCAAAACGCGGCCACGCCGCGGCGCTCAGAAACATGTTTCCGTTCTGAAAGGTTCAAAGGTTCAGAGGTTTGGCGTTACAAGGGTTTCAAACCGGACCGGGGAACGCAGAACCTGTAGCGATAAAAAAGAAAGTACCATCAACCATTAATAACAGAGGAGAGTCTTTTGTCAGTAAAAATCCGTATGGCAAGAGTGGGCCGGAAAAACGTTTCCCGTTTCCGCGTCGTGGCGATTGACGAACGAACGCAGCGCGACGGCAAGTTCCTGGAGGTGCTCGGAACCTACAATCCGCAAGCGAACCCGAAGCAGTTCGCGCTGAACGCGGAGCGCATCACCTACTGGATCGGAAAGGGCGCGGAAATTTCGGAAACAGTGCACAACCTGCTCAAACAGGACCGTTACTTTGAAAAGGCAGAGGGTCTTAAAAAGGGACTGGGCGCCGATAGTCTCAACCTTCCGCGGCTTCCCGAACGCAAGCGCAAACCAAAGAACGTGGGCAAGAAGAAGTCCAAGGAAGCCCAAGAAGAGGCGCCCAAGGCGCCTCCTGCCGCGCCGCCGAGCCAGCCCGCAGCTGCTGCTCCTGCCGCGGCGTCATGATCCCTGATTCCGGCTTAATAAACGGCCGGAACCAGGCCGCTGGGGCTGCGGGTGATTTGGTCGCCATCGGCATCATCCGGAAACCCGTTGGTCTCAAGGGACAGTGTTACGTTGACGCGTTCGGCGCAACGCTGGCGGCGCTCAAGCCGCCCGCGCGCTTGCGCGCGGGACGGGACTTGCAGGCAAAGCAGGAGCTTGTTTTACAGGAATTGCGGCCGAGCCCCAAAGGGTTGGTGTGCAGGTTCGAGGGCTTTGGAGACCTGGACACGGCCGGAACGCTGCGGGGATTATACCTGTTCTGCGGCCGCGACAAGCTGCCCAAGCCTCCCAAGGGAAGGCATTATCATTTTGAGCTGGTCGGGCTCACCGTTGTCGAAGACGAAACGGGCAGGGCGATCGGCTCCGTCACCGAGGTGCAGAAGTATCCGGCTGCAGAAGTGCTCGAAGTAAAAAAAGAGAACGGTGAAACGGTGCTCATCTCCATGGCCGGGGGAACGGTGAAATCGGTTGACAACGCGGCAGGCGTCATAAAGATAAGCGGTGCGGCTCTGGAAGAAATCCTGTAAATAAAAAAATCACCGTGGAGACACGGAGGGCACAGAAAAGATATGAAGAGTGAAGAGCAAAATGATATAAGTTATTTATGTGTTGTAAAAAGCGTTTTCAATCAAACATGATATCTTAAAATAAACGACAATGCTCTTTGAGATTCTCACACTGTTTCCGGACATGTTCGCCGGGCCCTTCTCCGACAGCATCATCAAGCGCGCGCAGGAAAAGGGGCTCGTTGAGATACGGTTTGTCAACTTCAGGGACTTTGCCGGCGACAAGCACCGCACCGTCGACGACGCGCCGTACGGCGGCGACCCCGGCATGCTGCTTATGCCCGGCCCGCTTTCGCAGGCGATTCTTGCGAGCCGTCAGCGGCTCGCCGCAAGCGCGCCGAAGGTGGTGTGCCTCAACGCGCAGGGAACGCCGTTCACCCACGCGGTGGCCGAATCGCTCAGCAAAGAGGCGGCGCTCATCCTCGTGTGCGGCAGGTACAAGGGAATGGACCAGCGCGTTATTGACAAATACGCAGACGTGGAAATCTCGGTGGGAGATTACGTGCTGTCGGGCGGCGAGATCCCTGCCATGCTCGTGGTGGACGCGGTGACAAGGCTCATTCCCGGCGCGCTGGGCAACAGCGAAAGCGCGGGAAAAGATTCTTATTTTGACGGTCTTTTGTCTCCGCCGCAGTACACCAGGCCCGAGGAGTTCGAGGGGATGAGGGTGCCGGACGTGCTTCTGTCGGGCCATCACGAAAACATCAGGAAATGGCAGAAGGAACAGGCGGAAAAGTTGACGAAAACGAGAAGACCGGATTTGTGGGAGAAATATAATAAGAGTTGACGGTTGACCGGATAACGTCGGGAAAAATTATTTTATCAATAAAACCAGGAGGTTGTTGTGCAGGGTTTACAGGAAATCATGAAAGGTGCAGAGAAGAAGCTCCTCACCAAGAACGCTATGGAATTCCAACCGGGCGACACGGTGTCGGTCTCGCTGAAGATTCTGGAGGGCGACAAGGAGCGCCAGCAGGCGTTTTCCGGCGTTGTCGTTTCTAAGCGGGGCAGCGGCATGGGCGCGTCATTCACGCTCCGCAAGCCTTCGGGCGGCGTATACGTTGAACGGACGTTCCCGCTGCATTCGCCGCTCCTTTCCGACATCAAGCTCGTGCGCAAGGGAAAGGTGAAGCGGGCCAAGCTCTTTTACCTGCGCGACGTGAGCGGAAAGTCTTCGCGGATCAAGGAAAAGAAATAAAATCTTTTGATTGCTTCCGACGATAATATTTTTTAAGGAGGAGAGAATTTTTTCTTCTCCTTTTTTATTGTACCAAAAAACCGGAAATGAGAAATTATAGCGGGGAAACGCCCCCGCGCGACTCCAATCGTCACAGGTCCAGGGGCCTTCAGCCCCTGGACCCCGACCCACATTCTGTCTACAGCGACAGAAAGTAGGCAAATAACGCCGCGCCTGCAGCGCCGCCTTTTCCTTCGGTCGCCAGGCCGCTTGTGAACTCGGCCGTACGCATGTGGTAAGATTAGCGACCTCAAACAGCGCAAGCGGCTGATCTTCCGGCCTCTGGGTCGGCGCTGATGGGGAAGAGAGAAAAAAGAATCCAAGCAATGCCATCCGTTAAGTTGATGGAAGCTTTACAAAGGAGCTATTGTGTTCTCAAAATCAAGCGGCACCGGCTACAAGCAGGCCCTGCCCGGAATCAAGATCAAGACTCTGGTGCACGGCGACAAGACGCTGATGACTGAATTTCCCATGGAAAAGGGCAGCGTGCTGCCCAAGCATTCCCATCCCCATGAACAGACCGGCTATCTGGTAAAGGGAAAGATGACCCTGACCATCGGCGCTGAAACGTTCACCGTGGAGCCCGGCGACAGCTGGTGCATTCCGGGCAACACCGAGCACGGCGCGGCCATGCTCGAGGATACCATCGCCGTCGAGGTGTTTTCTCCGGTGCGGAAAGAATATGTTCCTGAGCAGTAACGCATGAAATACGACAGATATGCCGAGCTCATCGCGCCGTGCGGTATGAACTGCTCCATTTGCAGCGGGTACCTTTCCTTTGTCCATAATTCGCCGATCAACAAATGCAGGGGATGCCGGGCAAGGAACAAGCAGTGCGCCTTTCTGAAAAAGCAATGCAGGGACGGGAAAAAACTGCTGAAGGGTACTGTTGCATTTTGCTATGAGTGCAATTGTTATCCTTGTGACAGGCTGACAAGGCTGGACGCGAGGTACAGGAAAGATTTTAATATGAGCATGATTGATAATCTGGACATGATTAGAACGAATGGGGTGGAGAAATTTATTAAGAGCCAGATGAAAAAATACCGGTGCGCAAGGTGCGGGGGAGTGACATCGGTGCATAATAAGAAGTGTTTCAGGTGTGATGTGGTAAAGGGGTGGAGGGAGTGAGGGTGGCAGGCTGAAGACCGGAGAGGATAAAATGGGCCGTTTAATAATAAGTACTTCGTTGGCCTTGATCCCTGCATTCCTGTTGGTCTGGTATTTCTATAAAAGTAAAAGAGAGAGCGAATCTCCAAGAGTCATTATTAATACCCTGTTGCTTGGGTCTGTCGTCCCACTCCCAATAATTTTGCTGATTCTGCCTTATGAAGCCATTTTAAAAACGATAAACAATCCTTTGTATTATGGGATTTTTAGTGCCCTCTTTACGGCCGCTATCCCTGAAGAAATATCAAAGTTCGCTATTTTGGTTTTTTATTGTGTAAGGAGAGTCAAATTCAGCAAAGAAATTGACGGTATCATTTTTGGTGCAATAGCTTCACTGGGTTTTGCAGGATTCGAAAACATTTTCTATGTGCTTGATGGCGGAATCGGAACGGCGATCATCAGATCTGTTACTTCGGTACCAACCCATGCCCTCATGGGCGCGGTCATGGGGTATTATCTGTTTATCTTTTACAAATCTAAGTCTGTTTTAAGTTTGCTCTTTTCTATCGGCATTCCAATTATATTTCATACCGCTTATGATTTTTCACTTTTTATTGCGGAAAAAATTGAAGGTAGTGGAATTTTCAGTCTGAGGTATTTATTGCTTGATATCGTCTTTTTTTTGATTTTATTCGGAATTTACCGTTTTTCCATTACGTTAATAATGAATGTAAAAGACCGTGAAAACAGGATTGAAAGCAATCAGATTTTTGAAGAGATAATAAAAGACATTAAGAATAAAGAACCTCCGCCAGGGGCGTGAGCGGTATGGAAATCGTAAAAAATCTAAAGTCATTTCTGGCAAGCAATGCTGTTTTTGATGCGGTTTTAATAGCAGCCGCAATTATTACTGTATTGTATTATTGCCGTGAATTAATCGTTTCGGTTTACTATTCTACAGCCTGCAAGAAATGGCCAAAGGCCAAAGGTAGAATTACTATGTCTCCTAATACTTCTGATGTTTGGGGAGACGATGATGGCGGGCTTAGAAATAAAATCGGAACAACTGTTAAATTGGGTTATGAATACCAGGTGGATGGAATCGAATATCACGGTAGCAATATTAGTTTTAAAACTGATGTCATTACTAATTCAAATCTTTTGTGCAGAATGGTAAATATGTATCAAGTAAATGATGAAATTGATGTTTACTATCATCCGAAAAAACCGCACATTTCCGTACTAAATCCGTAAGCGGTTCAGGCAAGGAAAAGGTTCGCTTCACTTATTCCCCCTCTTGATTATGCTATTGTCTCTGCGGTTTCTCATTCCTCTTCCGCGCGATACTATTTTCTATCCATCAATGATTCCCGGTCGCCTCTTTCCTGGATCAGGAAGGAATTCTTGCATGGAACTGAAACCCGTATTTGAGGCCATTGCCAGGTTCTTCGAAAAGGAAAAGATTGACTACGGCATCATCGGCGCTTACGCTCTCTTTTCCTACGGGTATGTCAGGGCGACGCGCGATATGGATTTTATAACCAGAAAAGAAAACACGGGGAAGATCACCCGATTCCTTGAATCGCTGGGATTCAACACCGCGTTCAGCTCCGAGGCGTTCTCGAATTTCCTGCATCCTGTCAATGCCGTGCGGGTCGATGTAATGTATGTTGAGGGTGATACTGCGGACGTGATTTTCAAGGCTACTGAACGGCGGCTCGTGTTTAAAGACCTGGAGCTCCCGGTCGTGAGTCCCGAGCATCTGATCGCGATGAAGCTGTTCTCGGCGCAGAGCAATCCCGACCGGAAGTTCAAAGACCTTTCGGATGTCAAGGAAATTCTCCGGCACACACAATGCAACAAGGATGTGGTCAGGGATTATTTTATCAAATACGGGCAGCAGGCCTATTACAGGGAAATTACCGGGGAGAGCATCGATGGCAAAAACCCTTGACCTTAAATGGGATAAGAAAGAACAGAAATTTTCTGAGAGGACGTGCCGGAAACAGGTTGCCCGGGACAAAAAAAGGGATGTTGAGGAATACCTTGATTTTTTAACGGAAGTGGAGCCGAAACAACCTGACTCGGTGAGAGAAAAGCCGTTCGGCCGGTATTTTGCGCTGTAACGCGTTCGTTAGTCGACTGATGTAGCAGGCCCTATTATCAAAACATGGTTACCAGATGGCCGATTTTCGCATAGCTCCTTTGAAAGGAGTCTGAATGTGAAGCCACTTTCCTTCTACAAATCCCTTCACGACGTAAAGGGCCGCCGTGCGGAAAACGCGTTCCTTATCGAAGGCGTCCGGGCCATCACCCAGATTTCACAGACAAGCCCGCAAAGCATCCTGGAACTTATTATTCAGGAAAAAGAATCGCCTCCGAAAAACCTCAGATATCCAATAAGAGCAGTCACCGCATCGCAATTCCGCGGCATAAGCGCGTCAACCACGCCGCCGGGCATTATCGCGGTCGTCACGATCCCCAAAGACGCCTATTCCTCCACGCTGCCTGAAAACAAAGGTTCAAGGGTCCTTGCGCTCGAAGACGTCCAGGATCCCGGCAACGTGGGAACCCTCATCCGCACTGCGGCGGCGTTTGACTTTTCGGGAGTTCTTTTAAGCGAAAAATGCTCGGACCCGTTCGGTCCAAAGGCTGTGCAGGCTTCCATGGGCTCGGTTATGTCCTTGTGGGTGCGGAAGACCAAGGCCTTTGGCCCCCAAGTAATGCAATTGGGAAAGGAAGGGTTCTGCTGCGTTGCCGCGGACGTTCACGGGAAAGTCGCGCTGCACGCGGTTGACGAGCCGAAACTCATGCTACTCTTGGGGAACGAGGGAAGCGGTATTTCGGCGCAAACCCTCGGTCTCGCGCATCAAGTGGCCAGGATCCCCATGAACGAGAAAAAAGCGGAGTCGCTCAACGTGGCGGCAAGCGGCGCGATTTGCATGTATGTGTTGACAAAGCGGTAATCTTCGTTGATCGATGATATGGATTTTACGGGCCATCACGGGAATATTTTTAATTTTGCCGACCGCCGACCGCTGACTCCTGACTTCATTCGCCCAGCGTTATCCTCGCCCGTCCCTCGCGCTTCGACCGGTACAGCGCCTCGTCGGTCCTCTTCACGATGCTTTTCTCGTCCTCACCGGCCCGCGCCTCGGCGATGCCGATGGACAGGCTCACCCTGCCGAACTTGAACGCGCCGAACTGCTTGACGATACGCTCGGCCGCGACCTTGGCCTGGTTGCGGTCGGTGTCGGGCAGGATCACCGAGAACTCGTCGCCGCCGTAGCGGAACCCGGTGTCGACGTCTTTACGGATACACACTTTGATCACCTGGCCGAGCGAGCGGAGCACCTGGTCGCCGGCCTGGTGGCCCTCGGTGTCGTTGAGCTCCTTGAAGTGGTCAATGTCGATGAGCATGAGCGAGAGCTTGCGCTGCGGGTTGCGTTTGAGACGCGAGAGCTCGCGCACGATCTGTTCGTAAAAGTGCCGCACGTTGTACAGTTCGGTGAGCCCGTCGGTGATTGCCAGCTTGGAAAGGAGCTCGTTTTTCTTCTTGAGCTCGTCCTCGAGCTTCTTCTTCTCGGTGATGTCCTTTGCCGTCACCACGAGCCCGATGATCTGCGAGGCGTCGTTCTTCATCTCCGAGATGCTCAGGTTGAGCAGGATGATCTCACCCTGCTTGGTCTTCATGGGGATTTCCTCGTTGACCGACTTGCCGTTGAGCAGCACCGCGTTGATGATCTTGCGCTCGTCGGCCTCGTTGACAAATAATTGTTTGAGGGGCACGCCCACGATTTCCTCCTGGGTGTAGCCGAAATGCATCTCGGAGCCCTTGTTGAATTTGAGGATGAATGAATCCATGTCGGTGGTGAAGATGATGTCGGTGGAATCGTCGAGAATGCTGTCGAAGTAGCTTGATTTACCCTGGATCCTCTTCACCGTAAGCTGGGTCTTCTCCATCTTTTTCGCAAAATCCTTGACATACCGGAAGAACCACCATAATACGGCGCCCAGCAGCGCCGCCGAAAAGAAGGCAAAGGCGATGATATACCCGGTAAGCCGCCAGAAAAATACCGACAGGACGGCGGCAACCAGGAACACGAGGCCGCCGGCGACCGCCGCCACAAAGGCGACGGTTTTTCCCGGAATTCCGGAGTAGTTGTTATAGGTTGGAAAAAAAGAATCGAATAGTTTCACGCTGTTTGCCGTAAGACGGAATACACCTCGAACCGTCAGGACCTTTCTTTTGAGAAAAAGCCTTCTTTCTTATACGTTTAAAATAAATATCCTTGTTTTTATTTTACAGTAAATTTCAAATAAATACAGTAAAAAAGTGGCATAATATTGAAAAGCACGGTTTTGCGATAATTTTGAGCTTACGGATACGCCGGTTTTTTCTTGTTCGGACAGGATAAGCATGTTGTATTTATCAGCAATATATACTTCAAAAACGGGGAGCAATGCTGGGAAAACCTGAAAAAACAAAGGGCCAGCTTGAGGCTGAGATCAGCGAGGCCGTGACGCGGTTTGAAAAGGAATACATGGGCCGCGGGCCGATCGAGACAAAGACCTACATCATCGAAGATATGGTGATCGTGCGCCTCAAGGGCGTGCTTACCAAGGCGGAATACCGTCTGGTGAAGTCGGAGCGCAATTCCAAGGCGCGCGACCTGATCAAACAAGTGCGCATCGAGCTTCTCGAGAACGGCCGGCCCTTGCTGGAGGACATCATCAAAGATATTTTGAGACGGCGTGTGAAGAGCATGCACACCGACATCAGCACCCTGAGCGGGGAGAGGATGATAGTGTTTACCTTGGATAGATCTGCGCTGGAAGATTACTAATAAAAAATATTTTTCATGTGGGGGAACTTTCCTCCTCGCTCCGGCCCGGTCGTCGAATAGACACTCTTTAGAGTGGCGTATCGAGACGCGGGCGGTCCGGCAACGAGGCCGACAGGCCGAGCCTGGAGGGGAACGCCCAGTCTCTATTTTTCTTTTAAAGCTTCATCAAATAAACCCTTGCAAATTTTTAAGGTTCTGTTATAATTTTATTATAGTTTGGAAGCTGGCTGCAAGTGCCGTAAGGCGCGGGCAGTGCAGAGGCCAAGCCGGAAAAGGTCATTGATGATTGGCTGAAAATCAAGCCCGGAAGACTCTTTTGCAAGAGGCTTGCCGGGGGTGAGGGCCAAAGAAGTGCCGAGAAGCAATTCTTTTGGTCTTTTTTATTTGGGTTCCGTTCAGAATAAAATGCAGGTTGATAGAATTTTAAAAAAATGAAAGGAAGGACATGGCTTCCAAAGCAGCGATTACAAATAAGAAACTTGAGCAGTGGGTCAAGGAAATAGCCGTTTTATGCAAACCAGACACCGTCCACTGGTGCGATGGTTCGCAAAAGGAATATGACGACCTCTGCCAGCTCATGGTGAAGGCCGGCATGGCCACACCGCTCAACCCTGAAAAACGGCCGGGTTGCTTCCTGTTCCGCAGCCATCCGTCCGACGTCGCGCGCGTCGAAGACCGCACTTACATCGCCTCGCGCTCCAGAGACGAAGCCGGCCCCACCAACAACTGGATGGACCCGAATGAGCTGAAGAAAATTATGACCAAGCTTTACACGGGGTGCATGAAGGGCCGCACCTTGTACGTGATCCCGTTTTCCATGGGGCCCATCGGCTCGCCCATCTCTAAAATCGGCGTCGAAATCACCGACTCGCCGTATGTCGTTGTCAACATGCGCATCATGACGCGCATGGGCAGCAAAGTGCTTGAAGCGCTGGGGAAAGACGGCGAGTTCGTGCCGTGCCTGCACTCGGTGGGAGCTCCGCTTGAAAAGGGTCAGAAAGACGCTCCATGGCCGTGCACGCCAGACATTAAAAACAAATACATCAGCCATTTTCCCGAGGAACGGACCATCTGGTCGTACGGCTCGGGTTACGGCGGCAACGCGCTGCTCGGCAAGAAGTGCTTTGCGCTGCGCATCGCGTCGGTGCAGGCCCGCGACGAGGGATGGCTCGCCGAGCACATGCTCATCCTCGGCATCACCAATCCCGGGGGAAAAAAGAAATACGTCGCGGCCGCGTTCCCGAGCGCCTGCGGCAAGACCAACCTTGCCATGATGATCCCGACGATTCCCGGATGGAAAGTGGAGGCCGTCGGTGACGACATCGCCTGGATGAAGTTCGGGCCCGACGGCAGGCTGTATGCCATCAATCCCGAGTCCGGATTTTTCGGCGTCGTGCCCGGCACCTCGATGGATTCGAACCCAAACGCCATGAAGACGATCCAGAAGAACACGATCTTCACCAACGTGGTGCTCACCGAAGACAAGGACGTGTGGTGGGAGGGAATCGGCTATGATCCGCCCGCCGGCAGGAAAATCGACTGGACCGGCAATGAATGGGAATTGGAAGACCGCAAGGTGGGCGCGCATCCGAACGCGCGGTTTACCGCGCCGGCATCGCAGTGTCCGGCAATAGACCCGTCGTGGGAAGACCCGAAGGGCGTGCCCATTTCCGCGTTCCTCGTTGGCGGGAGACGTCCGACAACGATACCGCTCGTTCACCAGGCGTTTTCGTGGAACCACGGCGTGTTCCTCGGCTCCATTGTCGGATCGGAAACCACCACGGCCAACATCGGCGCCGTGGGCGTGGTGCGGCGCGACCCGTTTGCCATGCTGCCGTTCTGCGGGTATCACATGGGGGATTACCTCGCGCATTGGATTAAAATCGGGCAGAAGACCTCAGCCGACAAACTGCCCAAGATTTTCTACGTCAACTGGTTCAGAAAAAGCGACGACGGCAAGTGGTTGTGGCCCGGCTACGGCGATAACAGCAGGGTGCTCAAATGGATTTTCGAAAGGACCGAGGACAAGGGCAAAGCGGTCAAAACGCCCATCGGCATTTTACCGACGCCTGATGCCATTGATACCATGGGGATTTCGGTCTCCGCAACCGACATGGCCGAACTGCTGAAAGTGGATGTCGCGGAATGGAAAAAGGAGCTGGAAGGCATAAAGGAGCATTATAAAAAGTTCGGGTCAAAACTGCCCGTTGCCCTCAACGAAGAATTGGCGGCCCTTGAAAAACGGCTTGGGTAGTTGTTGTTGACATGCCTTGGCGTTGTTATATATTTAACATTCTGGCTCTTGCACGCCCCAAGGCCTTTTCAACCTGATTATTTCCGTACCGTCATCAAAGGAAGAGACCCGTGGCATGGTTCAGCAAACCGAAAACCAGTGAAGAGCAGCCCAAGCCGGTAAAAGACGACATTTGGGTGATCTGCGATTCCTGCAAGGCGCATGTGTTCAAGGAAGACTGGTGCAATTCCCTGAATGTTTGTCCCAAATGCGGTTATCACGGCAAGCTCTCCGCCTACGAGCGGATCGGCCAGATTCTCGACGTCGACACCTTCAAGGAACTTTTTCCTAAAATAACACCGTCCGATCCCCTTGACTTTGTGTATTCCAAGGGAAGCTACAAAGACAAAGTCAAGGAGGCGCGCGAAAAAACCGGCCTTAACGAATCGGTGGTGTGCGGCCTCGGAAAGATCCATGACATTCCGGTTTCCATCGCGGTCATGGATTTCCGTTTTTTCGGCGGCAGCCTCGGCAGCGCCACGGGCGAAAAAATCCTCCAGGGCGCAAATTACTCTTACGAACACAGAATACCCTACGTCATATTTTCCGCATCCGGCGGCGCGCGCATGCACGAGGGCATTCTTTCGCTCATGCAGATGGCAAAGACCTGCGCCGGCGTTGCGCGGCTCCGGGAGAAAAATATACCGTACATTTCGGTGCTCACCGACCCGACCACCGGCGGCGTGGTGGCGAGTTACGCCATGGTGGGCGACGTGAATATCGCTGAGCCGGGCGCGCTGGTGGGATTTGCGGGCAGGCGCGTGATAGAGCAGACCATAAAGCAGAAGCTGCCCGATAATTTCCAAACATCGGAATATTTCATGGAACACGGCTTCATCGACATGATCGTGGAACGCAAGAAGCTCAAAGAGACCCTAAAAAACGTCCTCCTGTATTACAACCGTTGATAAGGATGTCGGGAACAATGAGCGATTATTTTGATTTTGAAAAATCCATTGCGGAGATGGAGAAGATGATCGAGAAGCTCAAGTCCATCTCTCCTGATAAAAACCATTACAGCGAGGAGATCGCCGAGCTCGAAAAAAAGTGCATCGCTCAGAAAGAGGAGCTCTACGGCAATCTCACGCCGTGGCAGACCGTGCAGCTCGCACGGCATCCCAAGCGCCCCGTGCTCCAGGATTACATCCAGCTTATTTTCACCGATTTCATTGAGCTGCACGGGGACCGGGGCTTCGGCGACGACCAGGCCCTTATCGGCGGGTTTGCGACCATCGGCAAACGCCGGGTGATGCTCATCGGCCACAACAAGGGAAAAAACGTCGAGGAGAACATACAGCGCAACTTCGGCCAGGCGCGTCCCGAAGGCTACCGCAAAGCGCTGCGCCTCATGAAGCTGGCACAGAAGTTCAGGCTGCCCATCGTGAGCTTCGTCGACACGCAGGGCGCATATCCGGGCATGGACGCGGAGGAGCGCGGACAGCCCGAGGCCATTGCCGAGAACCTCACCGAAATGGCGCGGCTCGAGGTGCCGATCGTGGTGGTGGTCACCGGCGAGGGCGGCAGCGGCGGCGCGCTCGGCATCGGCGTAGGGGATTCGGTGCTCATGCTGTCGCACGCGTGGTATTCCGTGATTTCCCCGGAGGGCTGCGCGTCCATCTTGTGGCGTGATGCGTCGTTCTCGCCGCAGGCGGCCGAGGCGCTCAAGCCCACGGCCCAGTCGCTCTTGAAGCTGGGCGTCATCGATGAAATCATACCCGAGCCCCTGGGCGGGGCGCACCGGAATCATGACCAGACCGCCCAGGAAATAAAACACGTTCTCCTCAAACACCTCAAAAAACTCACGGCACAGTCGCCGTCGAGGATCGTTCGCCACCGGTTCGAGAAATATTCTCGCATGGGACTGTTTACAAAGTAACCGGGATTTCCTTGAACAAGAATGGCGTTGATGAATTAACCATGGCATCAGATTTTAAGAATTATATTTTCCGGCAGTACTATTTCAAAAAATTCCGATAGACAGTACATAATTAAGGCGAGGAAATAACCATGGCGAATACGAAAAAGCAATCCAAAGAAAACAAACTGCATAAAATCCCGCTGCGCATCACCGACACCACGCTGCGCGACGCGCACCAGTCGCTGTGGGCCACGCGCATGCGCACCGAGGACATTGTCAAGATCGTCGACGTGATCGACGGCGTGGGCTACTACTCGCTTGAATGCTGGGGCGGCGCCACCTTTGACGTGTGCCTGCGCTTTTTACGGGAAAATCCGTGGGAGCGGTTGCGCCTCATCAAGTCAAAGGCGAAGAAGACGCCGCTGCAGATGCTGCTGCGCGGGCAGAACCTCGTGGGGTACCGCAACTACGCCGACGACGTGGTGGAGCGCTTCGTGGCGCTGGCGTGCGAAAACGGCATGGACATTTTCCGCGTGTTCGATGCGCTCAACGACACGCGCAACATCGAGGCGGCGATACGGGCGGTCAAGAAGCACGGCGGCCACGCGCAGGGTACCCTCGCATACACCATCAGCCCCGTGCACACTATAGAAAAATTCGTGAAGTACGCCAAGGAGCAGGTGGAGGTCGGCATCGACTCGCTGTGCATCAAGGACATGGCGGGTATTCTCTCGCCCATTTCTGCCGAACGTCTCGTGAGCGCGCTCATCAAGGCCGTCGATGTGCCCATCCAGCTTCATTGCCATGCGTCAAGCGGCATGGCCGCGCCCACCTACGTGGAGGGCGTGCGCGCGGGCGCCGGCGCCATCGACTGCGCCATCGCGGCCATGGCCGGCACCAGCAGCCAGCCGCCGGTGGAGACCATGGTGGCCATTTTCGCCGAGACCGATTACCACGCCGACCTCGACCGCGACGCGATGCTCAAGGTGCACCGGTATTTTGCCGAGCTCTACCCGCAGCGGTGTCTCGACGGGTCGCTGCAGTTTTGCATCGACCCGCAGATCCTCATCCACCAGATCCCGGGCGGCATGATCTCCAACTTCCGCTCGCAGCTGTCGCAGCAGAATGCGCTTGACAAGCTGGAACTCGCGCTCACCGAGGTCACCAAGGTGCGCGAGGACCTTGGCTGGCCGCCGCTGGTGACGCCCACGAGCCAGATCGTGGGAACGCAGGCCGTGATGAACGTGCTTTCGGGCGAGCGCTACAAGATCGTTCCCAACGAGGTGAAGGACTATTTCCGCGGCATGTACGGCAGGCCGCCGGCAAAGGTCAACGCGGAGCTGGCGAAGAAGATCCTCGGCGACGAAAAGCCGGTGACCGGCCGGCCGGGCGACACCATTGCGCCCATGCTCCCGAAAGCCACCGAAGGGGTCGATCCGAAATACATCAAGCACGAAGAAGACATCATTTCGTACTGCCTGCTGCCCGAACCGAGCCTTGCGTATTTCAAGTGGCGTGACCTTCCCGCCGATCAGCGGCCCGAAACGCCGGCCGACATCGAACTGAAAAAGATCAAGGCCGCCTCAGCTAAGGCGGCGGAGCCTGCGCAGAAAAAAGAGGAAGGCCCCACGCTCGACCAGATCCTGCACCCGGAGGATTACCGCGGCCTGAGCGAACTCCTGGGCAAGGCCGGCGGCATGCAGCTCGAGGAGTTGACAGTTCGGAAAGGCGACTTCACGCTTTCACTGCGGTCCGACACCACCAAGATACCGGTGATCCCGAAATCCGCGGCGCCGGCCCCAAAGCCGGCAGAGGCGAAAAAGGAAGAAAAGCCCGCGCCTAAACCAGGTCCCGCTCCGGCCGCCCCGAAGGAAGAAAAACCCGTTCCTGCCACGCCGGCGCCGGCACTGTCCATCAAGGCGCCGCTCGTGGGCACCTTCTATTCAACCGGCGGCCCGGGCAAGCCCAGGCTGGTGAACCCGGGCGACGTGGTGGAGGCCGGCGCGAAGGTCTGCATCGTGGAGGCAATGAAGCTGTTCAACGAAATAGTAGCTCCTGTCAAGTGCAGGATCGTGAAGTTCCTCGTTGAGGACGGCACCACGGTGGAAAAAGACCGCCCGCTGATTGAGATTGAAGAGATTAAGTAGGCGAGAATTTCTCTTGTCACTTTTCCTTCTTTAAAATATGGTGGGGGAGGCCTCCCCCTGGGGTGCGGCTTCCGCCGCCTCCCTCATGTCAAAAAAAAATGATTCTGCGGAGGCGGCGGCGATCCGCACCCACACCCCCTCTTTGGCGCCGATACTCCCATGATTCGCCACAGACTTAGTGGCTGGCGACACATTGCCGCAGCGCGAGCTTTACACGGTGGAAGATGAAAATATTATAGCCACAAAAAACTATAAATACAAAATCTATTTGTGATTTCGTGGTAATCGGCCGTGACAAGGGTGCGCCCAGCGAAAGGATAGGGCTTGAATCAAATGGTACCCGGCTGCACCCTGGAGAGCGGAGGCCGAGGATCGCCGTCGCCCTCTTTTTTTAGGGCGGTGGAAGCCGACGCTGGGGGAGATACTTCTTCCCCGGAAAAATAAAAATTATAAATTAGACAAATATTATCCCACTGCAATATCGCAGAACACGTCCACCCGCTCAAGCTCCGTTGAAAGCTTTGCCTTCAGGGCCTCGATGTCGTCGGGACGTATCTCCAGCGGCTCGACGGCGGCCTTGTTCAGCGGGGGAGCCGCAAAATCCTCGCCGATGGTCAGCTTGAACTCGTAGCAGAGCCAATCCGCATAGTGGCACAGCGCCACGATGTCGGCGCACTCCTTCGCGTGCTGCGGGTCGTGGTGGTAAACGAGCGGCTGCGAGAGCGGGAGGGGCAATTGCCACCCGGAAAGCAGCCATTGCGCCACGTCGGTGTGTGCGTAGCCGAGCGTCTCTTTTTCCGCTTCGTAAAGCGGCAGCTTCTTCTGCTTGGCGCGCTTCAGCGCCTTGTGGAAGTCCTCGTGCAGGTACTGCTCCATCACCACCTTGCCGATGTCGTGCAGAAGCCCGGCGCAAAACGCCTCCTCGGCGTCGAACAGCACGAACTTGCGCAGCCGTTCCGTGAGAAAACGGCAGATGAGCGCGCAGCTGGTGGAGTGGCGCCAGAACGCCGTCCGGTCGAACAGCGACGATTTTTTCTCATGCGGGAACAGGTCGAACACGGTGAGGTTCAGCACGATGGTGTTGATCACCTTGAGCCCGAGGATCGACACCGCGTTGTTGATGCTCGTGATCGCGCTGGGCATGCCGTAAAAGGCGCTGTTGGCCAGGCGCAGGATCTTCGCCGAAAGCGCAAGGTCCTGGCCCACTATGAAGGCCACGTCGCTCGTGGAGCTCGCGGGGTTGTTGATGATCTGCATGACGCGGGAGACGATGACCGGCAGCGTGGGAAGGTTGGTGATCTGGCCGATTTTGCTTTGAAGTTCTTTTTTCACGACCCGGACCGTGTATTCGATGATGATTAATCGTTATAAGTATCTTGATAATTTTACTTTCAAGGAAGTTTTTTTTCATCATTTTTTTATTCATAAAAATAAATTTTTTCAAAAAAACACGTTTTTAATCTATAATCTATTATTGAAGCAAAAGTTTGAATTTTTATGCAAATAAAGAGTTATTTTTTAAGCGCGTTTAGAACCAAAACTGATTATAAGGGCGGATTCTAAAATCTTAAAGGTGATATTTTTCGGCCAGTGTGTATGAAAAAAAGCGTTACAGGGACGGTTGTTTTTGCTGCGGTGCTGTTTTTGTCGGGCCTTGGGATTGCGCAGGAGCCCTGTGAGCCGATTGTCAACCGCCACGGCCAGGAAGGGCTCGAATACACCGAATCCGCGAAGACGCTCGGCATGGGCAGGCTGGTTTTTTCCGCGTTCGGGGACATGAGCCTCGACAATTCGTTTATCCGGTTTGTCAACCTTGACCCCGTCAATCACCTGACGCCCAACGCGGCCCAGTACGACATCATGCCGGCGCTGGGGTTCGGTCTTGCCCCCATCCTCGATTTTTCCGCCGCGCTCCCGCTGTACATCGACAACATGTCCAAATACGATTCCCTTTGGCCCGGCACCAAAAGCTTCGGCGGGCCGCAGGGCGGGTTTGGCGATCTGGAACTGCAGCTGAAACTGCAGCTGCCGCCGCACAACGGGCCGCGGGTTTTCGACATGGCGTACCTGGCGGGCGTGAGCCTCCCCACGGGCGACCGGTCGCACGGATATTTTCCGCGCCATACATATTACCTGCTTAAGGACACCGCTACGGTGACCCAAAGCGGCGACTCCGCCCAGGTGCTCTCGTCCTGCTATTCGTCGGGCATCACGGAGCTGCAGCTCAAGCTGCTGTTCACCTTCAGCTGCTGGGAGCACGGCGACGTGGTCCCGCTTTTACTGCATGTCAATCTCGGCGCCCGCATCCTCGCGGCGCGCGGGTTCGACCAGGCGCTTTTGTTCAACCTAGCGGCCGAATACCGGCCGGCCGCCTGGATCTCCCTCTATACGGAGGCCAGCGCCGAACCGCGGCTCAGCAGCATCACACAGGGGTTCAAGATCGGCAACGACCCGCTCCGGATTTCACCCGGCCTCACGATCCACATGCCGGAGGGCCTGTTCGTTTCCCTGGGCGCCGACTGGGGGCTGTCGTCGCATGATCCGCTCACCTACGAGGACCAAAGCGCGTTTATCGCCGCGCGCCTGCAGCCCGACTGGAAGCTGTCGGGCTCCATCGGCTGGTGCGGGTTCCTCTACAAAGCCGAACGAGGGGCAAAGAAGGCGAAGCCGCCGAAGGGGTTCGACAGCGACAACGACGGCATTCCCGATTCCCTTGACAAATGCCCCATGGTTCCCGAGGACAAGGACGGCTTCGAGGACGAGGACGGCTGCCCCGATTACGACAACGACAAGGACCGCATCCCGGATTCGCTTGACAAATGCCCCAACGAACCCGAGGACTACGACGGGTTCGAGGACCAGGACGGCTGCCCGGACTACGACAACGACAAAGACGGCATCCCGGACTCGGTCGACCGGTGCCCGGGCATGCCCGAGGACAAGGACGGGTTCGAGGACCAGGACGGCTGCCCGGACTACGACAACGATCTCGACGGCATCCCGGACAGCCTTGACAAATGCCCCAACGAGCCCGGCCCCGCCGACAATCAGGGGTGTCCCAAGCCCACGCAGGAAGCGCCGAAGACCAAGGAAATCAAGCGCGGCAGGCTCATCCTCAGGGGCGTCGAGTTCAAGGCCGGCACCACCGACCTTACGGCGGAATCGTACCAGAAGCTCGACGAAGTGTTTGAATCACTCAAGGCGTTCCCGCAGGTGAACATCGAGGTGTGCGGGTTCACCGACAACGCCGGCAACGCGGCGGCGAACCGGAAACTTTCGCTCCGCAGGGCCGAAACGGTGCGCGCATACCTTATCCTGCGCGGCATCGACCCGTCGCGCATCAACGCCGTGGGAAAGGGCGGCGAGGAACCGGTCACCGACAACGGCACACCCGAGGGTCGCGCGTTCAACCGCCGCATCGAGATAAAACGGATCAATTAATCCAAGGCGCCTTTCGCCGGCGCTCTGGCTGTGGTAAAAGGAGAGGGTTGATGGATCTGGCTCGGGGAACACGGGCGGCTCTGCTCTGCGTCTGCATCGTCGCCGGCGCGGTGCTCGCGGAAGTCAACACGGGCGGCGAACTGGGCGTCGTACGGACCCAATCGGCAAAGACCCTCGGCAAGGGCAGGCTCGACGCCGGCGTGGGCGTGGAGTTCCAGCAGTCTTCCGATTATGTAAAGGGCCCGACCTGGGACCTTGGCGTGATCCGGCCCGACGACTCTTCCATCGCAAACGTGATCCATGACCCCGCCAAGCTCATCTCCGCCGATTTCTTTCTTGCCGTGGGCATCCTTGATTTCTGGGACCTCGCGCTGTCTTTGCCCGTGTACTACGACTGGAGCGGCTTTGCGCCCGCCAATCCCTCCGATGCCGGTCTCGGCGACCTCGAAATCTCCGCGAAATTCATGCTGCCGCCGGTCGCATTTGACAAGGTATTTTATTCCGCCGTTCTTCTTTCGGTCACGGCACCCACGGGCATGAAGGGCAACGGGCTTTTTCCGCGCCATTTGTATTATTTCCCGGACACCGCGGTGAACCCGGCCAAGAACCTGTATTCCCTGGAATACGCAACCGTCAAGCCCATGCTGCTGTTCACGTTCGACCTGGCGAAGGTCGCGCCGGTGCAGATCCACCTGAACATGGGCGGCGTCCTTACCGAGGTGAACAGGCAGAACACCGTCATCGGCGCTCTGGCGCTCGAATACGCCCCGAAGGAGTTCATCACGCTTTTCGCCGAATTGTGGGCAGAGTCGCGCTGGACCAACCTGTCGTCGAATTACGACATCCGCAAGGACCCCGTATGGGTAACGCCGGGATTGAAAATCTCCGCGCCGAACGGGATGTATTTCTATCTCGCCGGGGATATCAGCCTTTCGTCGAAACAGGACAGCTACCGGAGCAACTGGGACAAAAAGGGGTATACGTATTCCACCGGCATTCAGCCCGATTACGGCGTGCAGTTTTCGATCGGATGGAACGGGTTCCTCGTGACGCAGGACCGCGACCATGACGGCGTTCCGGACAACGTTGACCGGTGCCCGGACGATTCCGGGCCCGCCAGCAATTACGGCTGCCCCGACCCCGACCAGGACAAGGACGGCATCTGCGATCCGTGGGTGGCCGAGAAGCACAAGGAATCCAAATACGCCGCGGTCTGCAAGGGGAGCGACAAATGCCCCGACAAACCGGAGGACATCGACGGATTCCAGGATGACGACGGCTGCCCCGACCCGGACAACGACGGCGACGGCATCCCTGATGTAAAGGACCAGTGCCCGAACCAGCCCGAGGATTTCGACGGGTTTGAAGACCTGGACGGGTGCCCCGATTACGACAACGACCGTGACGGCATCCCGGACTCGGTTGACAAATGCCCTAACGATCCGGAAGACATCGACGGGTTCGAGGACAAAGACGGCTGCCCGGACCTCGACAACGACCATGACGGCATCCCCGACCTCATGGACAAATGCCCCAACGAGCCGGGCCCGGCATCAAATAACGGTTGCCCCGATACCACGCCGCCCAAACCGCCGAAAAAGGAACCCGATTTTCCAATGCAGCAGACCTTGCGCGGGGTGACCTTCAGGAGCAGTTCGGCGGAAATGACCTTCGATTCGTACCAATGGCTCGACATGATTGTCAAGGCCATGAGGGAGTATCCCGAGCTCGAAATCGAGGTGCGCGGCTACACCGACAGCATGGGAAAATATGCGAGCCTCATGCAACTCTCCCAGATGCGCGCCGAGGCGGTGCGCCAGTACCTGCTGAGCCAGGGCATCGGGCCGGGCCGCGTGCGCGCCGTGGGCTACGGTGCGGGAAGTCCCATCGCGGACAACAGGTCGGCGGCGGGGAGGGCGCTCAACCGCAGGATCGAGATCGTGCGGGTGAAGTGACGCGGATTCTTTTTTCGTTAGCGTCGTTGCAATGAAATGACCGCCGGAACGTAATTTCTATCGGCGGGCCATGGAAAATCCCTTCGATATTGACAAATCGAACAATCTGCTGAAGCGGCGAGTGATGAATAAGGACCAATGCGTCAGAGTGTTGATGAAACAGCGTGAGTCACTTCATTCAGGACGCCGTCGTCTCTCCATTCGTCCTGTCATCACATTTTTCCTGGTCGCATTTTTTTATTTTTCCTCCTCCGCCGTTCCACTCCGTAAATCCCTCGCCGTTCTTGCCGCCAAGGACACCGTGTGCAAGGTGTGGGTCATATTTACGGACAAGAACACGCCGGCGGGCAGGGTCTCGCCGCGCGCCCTCGCGCGGCGGGCACGAATGCGTGGGGCGGGCGCCGCGGCCGCCGACATGCCTGTTTCACGGGCGTATATCGCCGCCGTCGAGCGCGCGGGCGGCAGGTGCGCCAACATTTTCAAATGGGCGAACGCGGCGAGCTTTGTTGTCCCTTCGTCAAGGCTCCCTGAGCTCGCAAAACTGCCGTCCGTCCGTGAGCTCGTCCCCGTGCGGTCATTTGCAAACCAGGCGCCGTTGAAAAATGCCAAGGGCCTGGAAAAAAAATCTGCCCAGGGTCCCGACCCGGTCTATGGCCAGAGCGCGGGCCAGCTTTCGATGCTCGTGGTGCCGGCAGCGCAGCGCTACCTCTCGGCGAAGGAAGCCGCGCCGCCGGGCACCGGCCTCGTCATCGGCCTTTTCGATTCCGGGTTCCGCACCAGGCACCGGTGCTTTTCGTATTTCAACGACCACAACCTGCTTCTGGCGGACAGCGATTTCATCGACCACGACAACACCGTTGCCGATCCGGATTCCGTGGCAAACGACATGGCGAATCCGTACTGGCACAACGACGAGCACGGCTCCATGACGCTCTCACTCATCGCCGGGTATGACCCGGGAAATTTCATGGGCGTCGCGTACAACGCGCGCTTTGTGCTCGCGCGCACCGAGGATTCTCCCGTGGAACGGCATTACGAGGAGGACAACTGGGCCGCGGCCATGGTCTGGGCCGAGAGCTTGGGCGTTGACATCGTGAGCAGCTCGCTGGGGTACAATACCGGCTTCACGCCGCCCGACACCGATTACACCTTTCAGGACATGGACGGCAAAACCACCATCATATCGAAAGCCGCGCGCCAGGCAATCGCGTTCGGCATGATCGTGGTTAATTCCATGGGGAACGAAGATCCCTTCCTGGCCGCGCCCGCGGACGTGGACGGCGTGGTGTCGGTGGGCGCCGTGGATTCCAGTTTGAAAATCGCCGATTTCTCGGACAGAGGCCCCACCGCCGACGGACGGATCAAGCCCGATTGCGTGGCCCAGGGCGTAGATGTCACCGTGCCCTCGATATACGATCCGTCAATCAGCTACACGCAGGGCTCCGGGACATCGTTCGCCGCGCCGGTGGTTGCCGGCGTGTGCGGGCTGGTGCTTCAGAAGAACGGGGGCGATTCCGCGGCCGCGATCCGCAACCGGTTGTACACGTCCTGTTTTTTCGCTCCCGGCCAGACCTCGATTGACAACAGCTACGGCCGCGGCGTGCCCGACGCGTTTCTCGCTTGTCTACCATACAATCAAACCTATGTCACGGTGGCGGACTCGTTCGGCCACTGCGTTGCCGGCGCAACGGTCACGGCCGCGGGGTATCCCGCCGGCACGAGCGACAGCGCCGGTTACGCGGTGGTCACGTTGGGCGGGGCGTTTCCCGAAACCCTTTTGGTGGGGAACGGCGCTTATTTTCCGACGCAGGTGGTGATCGCGGCAAGGCATTCGCGCGAAAAAGTCATTCTGGCGGCCCGGTATGTCTGTTCGGTGACGATGCGTGATACGCTGGGCAGGCCGGTGGCGGGAAACATTTTCTGGAAACCGCAGGGCACGGCAACTTTTACCGTTGCGCAAACCGATTCGGCCGGGCACGTTCTGCTTACCGCCGTGCCGTCGTCGGTGATAACCCTGTACGGCGTCGCGCGCGGCTACCGTGCGTCAACGCCCGCCGATGTCACGCTCGGCGAAAGGATCACGAACGAGATTGCGGTCACGGTGCTGCCGCGGCCCGCGTCGCAGTTCGTCCTGGTGCCCAACGTGCTTGACATAATGAGAAAAGGCCAGCAGCTCAGCCTCGAATTCACCTCGCTGCCCGACGACCCGCGCAGCTATTCCCAGGTGCTGGTGATGGCCATCCGCTCCGCCGACGGGACGCTCGTGTGGCAGCGCACCGAGGTGGTGGCCGCGCAGGCCGGCGTGGTGCACCGCAATTTCTGGCCCGACCGCGGAACGGCCGTCGCGCCCGGCGTCTACTTCTTTATTGTAAAGTACGGGGGAAAGTCCTACAAGCAGAAGTTCCTGGTCATTGGATGAGCCACTGGAATCCCCACCGAAACGTGATTCCCGGCATGAAATACCCCGGCACATAGGCGTATTTGCGGTTGAGCACGTTGTCGACCTTGTAGAAGAGATTGAATCCCTGGATATGGACCGCCAGCCTGAGCGACAGGCTGGAGAGCTCCCTGCTCCACAGGCTGATCCCGCCGTAAGTCAGCGGGTCGCGGCGGCTCCAGAAATCGTACAAAAGATCCACGGTGATGTGCTCCTTGCCGCCGAGCGGGTGCGCCTCGTAGCTCAGGCTGCTCTGCGACTTGAAATACGGCCTCGCGTCGGTAAGCATGAGCCGTGAGCTCAGCGCAAACCCGAGCCACCTGCCGAAGAGCGGCTCCACGAAAAACGACATGTCGGGCTGGCGGTACGGCATGACCCTGTCGGGCCAGAGCAGCGCGCCGGAAGAGTCGAGCCCCGTTTCCCCGCACACGCCGGCGCTAAGGCCGATTTTTTTATACTCGAGGAATACATCCGCGCCGTAGGCCTGATAAGCATCGAACAGCGTGGCGAAGGAAACCGCGGTGTCGTAGGGCAGCACCACCGGTGCGAGGTCGCGGGTCGCAAACAGCCGGATGCTCTGCTTGCCGGCGTGCGCGGCAATCTGGGCGTCGTAGACGAGAAAAAAGGTATTGTCGTTTCGGAATGGCATGTCCATGGTTCCGGTGCCGCCGCCGCCGGAGACATTGACAGATGCGCCGAGCGCCTCGTTCAACGAGAAGGCGCGCCGGTAGGCGAGCCGGAAATCACCGATGGTGACTTTCGCCAGGGACTGGTCGTATCGGACGCGCTCGATGTGCTGGCCCGCGCCGTTCACCAGGAACGTGTCGGCGCCGAGGGCAAGGTACGGCTCCAGCATCCCCGAAAGCTCGCTGTTGCGCCCCAATTGCTTGACCGGAATGGCGCTGACGATGAACGGATAGTCTGCGGTGTGACCTTCGAGCACCGCCTTCGCATCGGCGTTCACGGCCAGCCTGCCGACGGGCAGTGCACGCACCTGGGCCTGCAGCTCATTGCCGAAGGCCGTTATTTTCTTCCATTGCAGCGACGTTGCTCTTGCGACGGTGTCGGTATACTGCATCGCCATGTCGTTTTGTAAATCCCGATAGGAGTACGACAGGGAGGCCGTGCCCCATTGCTCGCTGTGCGAATCGAGTCTCAGCGAAACCCGGCTTTCGTTTGAAAGCGGGTTCCTGCCGTTATTGGCGAGCAGGGAGGTGTCCGAAATGGCGTACCCGAAAAGCGATTGCATGTCGTTTGCCGTTGAATAAGTAAACGGCGCACTGTACCGGTAGTTTGAAAACACGCCGATGTCCGTGTTTTTCGTGAGAGGCCGCGCAAAGCGCACGCCCAGGAGGTTTTCGCTGAACGCCCCGTTTTCCCACAGCACGTCGGCGTGGGGAACCACAAGGCCGTAGGGGAGCTGGGAACAGGAAAGGCCGTAGGGCGGCGCGGTCCGCACTTGGTCGACCTGGGTGCAGAACAGGCCGTCGCTGCCGGAGACCGGCGAGGGGTTGTCGTAAAATGCTCCGTTGTCAATTGCCGCGGCGTTGGGCAGCAGCGGGAACCCGTACAGCATGAAACGGTTGAGCTGGCTCGTCAGGGAATATGGAACATATACCACCTGCGGGAGCGCGCGCGCCGCCTCCGAAACGCCGGAGGCGTCGGAATGAAAAAGCTGCCACGGCTCGAGAGTGGAGGAACTGAACACCGAGTCAAGCGCCGCGGGGAACCGCATGGGGCGTTCCTTGCGGCGCACGATTTCACCGGCGAGGGAGTCCCGCTTGTGCGCTCTTGCCAGCGAGTCCGCGCCGGACACCGGTTTTGGCGCCGTGGGAAGAACGATGCCGGCCGGATTTTTGCCCGCAGCAGTGTCCGCTTTGCCCGCCGGGGGAACCGCGGATTTTTGTCCGTTTGACGAATCGGATGAACCTGGTGCGGCGGGCGCCGGATTTTTATTCGCTTCCTGCGCCGGTTGGCCCGCTGCCGGCGCGAAGCCGCTCACGCATAAGAGGAAAATTGCTGGAATGATAATGTTAAGGCGCGATTGCTGCATCATACTGAGCATTAAAATACAAGGCGCTATAACTCCCCATGAATCAAAATTGCCGCCTGAAGGGCAATCTATTTCATACCTGTCCGTATTATTTGCATCAATATATATTTTACTGGAAGTAAAACTCCTTATCACCGCCACGATACGATGAAGTCTGGATGTCTGGAAATCTCCGTCCCATGAAAAATACCCGCTTGCGTTTCCCGCCCGGTGCCGTGATTATTGCCGCATGCTTTGCATGCGTCAACATCGGGTGCGTTTACTTCAATCTGTATTACAACGCCGAGACCGCCTACGAGACCGCGCTCAAGGCGCACCTGAAAATTCTCAAGAACAATCCGGATTCAACGGGTCTGCCGCCGGAAGTGGAAGCGGGTTTCAAAAAGGCGATTGACAAGGGCAACAAAGTGTTTGAGCTGTATCCTCGGAGTAAAAAATGGCACGACAAGGCGCTGTTCCTCGTCGGAAAGTCGCACTATTATCTGGGCGAATGCGACAAGGCGATCCGCACCTTCCGGCAGATGCAGAAGGAATTCCCGAACAGCCCCTTTATCCCGGAGACCTACGTGTTCATCGGCCGCGCTTATTTGAAAGCGGGAGACCTTGAGGAGGCCGAAAAGGCGTTTGCGCTTGCCGTTGAGCGGTATCCGCAAGTCAACAAGGGGCAGGAGATAAACATGTTCAAGGCCGATCTCGCCATGCGCAGGGAGGGCAAGTCGCAGGCGATCATGATTCTCGAGGAAAATTACAAGGCCGCCAAAGCCGACGACCAGAAGATGGACCTCGCCATAAAAATAGCCCAGCTCTACAGCGACCTCAAGCAATACGACAAGGCGATCGCGTACCTTGAAAAGTCGCCCCGCGTCAAGGACCTTTCCGACCAGCTGTACCGCATCGACTACCTGCTCGCGTCGTGCTACGCCGACAAGGGCGATCTCAACCGGGCGCTCGCTATTGTCAATGCGATGCTCCCCGTCAAGCAGTACGTGGCGAAGGTGGCGCTCATCCGCCTTAAAAAAGGCGACATCCTCGACCGGCTCGGCAGGACCGACGAGGCCATCGACATGTACAAGCAGGTGTGCGAGAGCGCCACGGCGGGCGACGCGGTGGGCGATGCATGGTTTTACCTGGGCTGCATTTACCAGATGAAAAAAGACGACCTCAAGAAAGCCAAGGAGTGCTTTGACAAGGCCATACCCGTGCTTAAAAATGCCGACATGAAGGATGTGGCGACCAGGCGCAGCAAGGCGATAGAAACCCTGTTTAAATTCCGCACCGACAAAAAGGCGCCCGACACCCTGAAGACGGCGTCGAGCACCGACTTCAAGGTCGGCGAGCTGTTCTGGCTCGAGCTTGACCAGCCGGACTCGGCGTACAAGCACTACTGCGCGTCGGTGCGCGACACGCAGCACGCGGCCCAGGCGCCCAAGGCGCTGTATTCCGCGGCGTGGATCGCGCGGTACGCCCTCGCCGACAGCGTGAAGGCCGACAGCCTTTTCAAACTGCTCATCGCGCGGTACCCGGCCAACATCTACGCGCAGAAGGCGCAGATCGCGCGCGGCGAGACCGTCACCATCTTCACGCGCCAGGACTCGGCCCGCGAGGCGTTTGACGCGGCGGAGAAAATATTCTTTGCCGACAGCAACCCCGATTCAGCCGCAACGGCGTACGTGGAGGTGTATAAAAAATACCCGAATTCCGACTTCGGCCCCAAGAGCCTGTACGCGGCGGCTTGGATCAACGACAACGTGCTTGACAAAAACAGGACCGCCAAGGGGCTTTACGAAACGCTGTGCGACTCGTTCCCGTCGTCGTCATACTGCCAGAACGAGGCGCGGCCGAGGCTCAAGGTGGTCGCCGACTCGCTCGCGGCCCTGCGCGCCCTCCGGAGGTCTCCGGCATCGGGCGCGGCGGCGCCGGCGCAAAAGGGCGTGCCCGTAACAAAGAAGACGCAGGATTCCCTGGCGGTCAGCGACTCTGCCGCAGTGCCGCAGGCCGCGGTAAAGCCCCCGCCGGCAGTGCAGCAGACGCCGCCCGGCCCCGGCCTGCCGCCCGAGGGCTACAACCGCGGAAGGTACCGCGGCAGCGGGCCGCCGAACACGCCGGCGCAGCAGCCTGCGCCGGCAGCACCCGCGCCGAAACCCGATTCAGTCGCAAATGTCAATACTGAAAGCACGAAAAAATAACGCCAACAGAAAGTGAAGGAGCCCATGGACCAGTTCGCCAGCGTCACCGTGGTCAAAAAAGCAAACGTTTATTTCGGCGGCAATGTCACCAGCAGGACCGTTCTGTTCGCCGGCGGGGAGAAGAAGACCCTTGGCATCATGATGCCGGGGGAGTATGAATTCGGCACCGCGGACAAGGAAATCATGGAGATACTCGCGGGAAACCTGACCGTTCAGCTTCCGGGCAATCCGGCCTGGAAGGCGTTCTCGGCAGGACAGACCTTCGAGGTGCCGGCCAATTCGAAGTTCAAGCTCAAGGTGTCGGCGCTGACGGATTACTGCTGTTCGTACGTAAAATAAGAGAACTCGCTTGTAAAGTAAATGCCCCGCCCGCCGCAATTTTGTTGCGGCGGGCGGGGCACACGCTGATCCGGTGCGGAGCCTTTTACAAAAGTTGCTCCTTAAAAAAGCAATCCCAGCTTCAGCACCATCCACCATGACAGCTTTGTCCGCAGCACCTCTTCGGAATCGTAAAAATTGTTGACCGGCGATTCATTGCGGATGTGGTCGCACGCGACCTGTGCCACAGCGAAAAGACCGTTCTTGAAAGTTTTCTTTGCATACACGGCCCATTTCAAGTTGTCATCATGGGCATAGTTGCTAAAAGGCTCAGTCGTGTAGGCCACCCCTTGGGGAACCGGGACCGGCTGCCATAGAGACTGGTCCTTGTATTGATAATTGTTGGGGTATTTGCAATCGTAATACTCGAATTGCAGCGAAAGCACGTCGAAAATGCTGAAGCTCCCAAAGTCGAATGAAGGCAGGTTGATGCCCAGCATGATTGGTACCTTGTGTATGAGCGTGTCGTATCCGTAGGGGTTGTCCTGGCTTGAAGGATAGCTCTGCACTCCAAGTATCGCCGCTTCTCCGAATAATTTTAAACCCTCGTTTCCGATGAACAAGAAATGGTCGGGCGACCCGAAGAAACGCTTCGGATCAAAGGAAAAGCGCCCCATCAGCTTCAATCCGGCGGCCGTGTAGTATTTCGCCGAAGCGACGCCGCCGTTGGAATCCAATACAACGTCGTAGGCGTTGCCATTGGAAGCGAGCCCAGTTCCGATGGTCTCGGTGTGGGGAGACGTAAGACCATCGTTTGCGGGCACGAGACTCTGATACATGGCGCCCACGCCTAAGTTGAAGATCTTTGCCATGTCAAAGGTGGCAATGCCCCCGAGGTTCAAATCGAAGAAGGGGGGCATGTCGGTTGATGCATTGAGAATGAGGTCGAGGTGGGTATGAAACAGCGAGGGGCCGAGGTCACTGCTTATCTTCAAGCCCAGGAGCCTTGCCAGCGCAAAATCGAATTGATTGAAGAGCACCGCAGGATAGCATCCGCTTCTGTAAAGATACTCGCCGAGATCGCGCGCATCGGGATTGTACTTAAAAGGGAAGTAGCCAAGGGTGAACTGGAGATACGGCGACTCGGCGTCGCCGAGGTAGAAGTTGCTGAAGGCCCGGTCGAAGTAGAAGGCGTAATACATCGAGGGCAAAAAGAACCCTTCAACGCCGCCTTTTTCGTTTTGGGGGAAGGTATTGTAATACAGCTTTCCCTCGATAGCGGCCTGGATCTGGAACCTGTCTCCCAGCTGCTTATTGAAACCGAAATTAACATAGGTCCGCATGACGTCCTGGTGGGCGCAGGAGTCGGAAAGCATGTGGGGCCATTCCAACTGGCCGAATTCCGAGGACGAGAAGCCCGAGAAATGCAGGCCGAGCGCGTTCAATCCCGATGAGACCGGATTGGCAGTCGTGTCCGTTTCCCCGGCGCTCGCGGCTTGCAGCAAGGCGCCCAGGCAGATGATGCCGGCGATTACGGCAAAATAAAGTCTGTGCTTCATCATTCGTGAGACTCCTTTGAAAGAGTTTGTTTGTGATGGTTTTCAGAAATCCTGTGATGCAGTCAAGAAAAGACTGTTGATTCTCCCCGGTCTTCGCGATTTCGATACTGAATGAAAGCGCGCTGAGCGGACTATTAAGAATATAAGATAGGAATGGCTCGCGTCAAAGTCCGTCATTCACCTTGGGAATGATGTTTCACGGAAAACCGCAAAGCAATGACCGTCAGATTACATTTATGAAGCACGGCTCCCCGCCGGGCGAGCGGGGAGCCGTGTGACTATTTGGCTTTTTAGTTTTGACCCGGCTTGGTCACGTATACGCCCGGAGTAACACGGCCCGCGGGAGATGTCAATACTCTTTTTCCCGACACCGTATAGGCTTCGGGTCCAAGCACATCTGATCTGTCAAGGCCCATTACCTGGCGCCAGGCCGAAAGATTGCTTTTTGCCGATGAGTGGACAGTCCCGGCAGGTTTTTTATTGTTGATGACCGGAACTCCGCCCGGATACCAGAAAAAGTCGTCAATGGAATAGGGCGTCGTCGCATATTCAATCTGATTGCTTCCGATCACCACTCTGCCGTTATACGAGGCGTTTGCCGGATTGTGCACGATCACCGCATAACTGGAGTCGGGATTTTTAAAGGCCATTACCTCGGGGGTATAGCTGCCTGACAACGTGGTGCCTATGCGCACTGCGCCGGTCCGGACATATTTCGAATATTGGGCCATTGCATAGTAAACGGGCCTCATTGTATATGTCTTGGCCGCGGTATTGATGAGAATTCCGGCATCGCACCAGTTCGAGGACAGGTTCGGGCCTCCCTGCTGGTTGAGGATCATGTTCCAGTCCACCCAGCCTTCGGAGCCGTTGGTGCAATCACCCCAGATGTCGTGGGCGTAGTTTTCCGCGCTCTGCTGCCACGATTCAGGATTGGACTGGTTAAAGCCGGTGATGCATTGCTCAGTCGCGAGGATGTGCTTGCCCAAACTCTTGTATGTCGTGTAAACCGTGTTGACCGCGCTGAACAGGTTCTGGTAGTCGTACCAGTGGATTGCCTCTCCCCATACCATGGGGGTCACGGTAGCGTCGGAATAGAACGTGTTTGCCCACTGGACCATCATATCCCTGTTGTGGTCGAGAAACATGACATTGAGGACGTTCGGACCGAGATTGTTCCTTGCCAGCATAGGCCCGAGATAGTTCTTCATGAAATCCCGCTCCTGGACGTCCGAGAAGATCATGGAAGGCCAGCTCTGCGTCGCGGCCGGTTCGTTCTGAATGGTGACCCCCCATGGCGTCACGCCGAATGCCTTGTATGCCTGGTACCACTTGACAAAATACAATGCCCATGTGGTGTCGCAATTCGCGAGCAACGACCCGCCATTGTCCATGTTCCCGTTCGACTTCATCCATCCCGGCGCGCTCCAGGGGGAGCCGAAGATTTTAAGGTCGGGATTCAGCCCCATGGCTTCTTTTTCCCATTGAAGTATGTATGTCTGGTCATGCGCAACGCTGAACTTGCTCAGGGAATAGTCGCCCGCATTGTCATCGTAACTGTATAAAACCGCGGAAAAATCGCTTGCACCCATCTGAGAGCGGCATACTTCGTAATTGGCGCCGGTGGGGCCGAAGTAGGCCGCCTCCACCGCCGCGCGGTCGGTGGCACTGAGGTAGTTCAACGCCCACGCCCCGGCATCGGTGAAGGAACCGCCGAATCCCACCATGGTCTGATAGGTCTGCGCCGGATTTACGGTAACGGTCAACGGTTCGGTGGTGCCTGCGGCGTGAAATGAGAGCGTTTGCATCTTCATTTTGTCGCCGCCGCTGGACGACCTCATCCAGGTGACTTGTTGCGCGAACGCGGATCCGATCATGACAAAACAAATTGCCAGCAAGAGCGTCTTTTTGGGAGCCATGGACATCTCCTTTGATTTAAAGGGTTAAAATTACAATCTGAAAAAATACTAAAATCATGCAATTCAACCTAATAATATAATGTGTTTTACCGCAAATGGTCAGGCAAAACGAAAAATTTTATTGGGAATTTTAATGGTAAATGGTTTTTCCCCCTTTTTAAGCAAGGTCCCTGAGGTAAACCCGAAACCAATTCCGGCATATAACAGAGCCCTTGGTTGCAATGTTTTTGACTCAATTGTTCTTCAATGGATCTGCCGTTTCTTTTTTAATTGAACTCAATGAGTTTTGAAACCCTTTTAAATTTGAGATCATTCCATTCAATGCAGAGATATAAGATTTATAAACTAATTTATTTTCCTCCCAATGTAATCCATGAAAGGAGAAATTAAGCCAGTTATAGGCTTTCAGGGCACTTTCTTTGTCATAAAATGTGTATATCCAATTCTGAGAAATCCGGTCTTGGTCCATAGCCCCAATACCATTTGAAGCGAATCTAATCGGGGTTGGGATCCCGCCCCAACTCATATAAGCCTCATTATTCGAAATACCAAATTCAAAAAAGGCTTTCCAAAACGATAACTGAATAATAAGCCTCTGCAGGATAAGCGAATCGCTTTCCGGCGACAGCGGATGTTTCACCCACGAATAAAGATAGCTGCCTTTATAATCGATCAGCGTTTTTTCACGTCCCCTGAATCCATCTTCAAATAAAAAGATCGATATTTGCTTGGTGGGATACAAATCTTCCAGTTCAGCCTTTTTGACAAGCAGAAACCCAAGCAGTTCGGGGCTTGTCCAAGCTTTTTTCGGCATTGGTATGAGAAATCGATAGCCGTCGTTTTGCTTTTCGATTTTTAAAAAAACCGCTTCGTTTGGATCAAAGTAGTCCAATTTTTTTAAGGTGTTTGCAATTTCCGTTGCCTCCTCATCGGACAATCCATCATAAAATACCTTGCCTCTTAGTTCTTTTAAATTTATGACTTTCCCTTCCATTTCCGGCGAAAAGGATGAAAGAGCAAATGAATATCCGAAAATAAAGATTAACGTTATGCATAATCCAACAAGGCCGATTTTTGCGGCACGCCAACCTGAATGGACGCCGCCGTCCCGGGTTATATGATCCTTAATTAATTTGCCCTGGAGTTTTTCCAATAAAAACGCGATAATGCCCGTATATGCCGCCGGGATAAAATAGTGAGGAATTTTTTCCGAATATTTTTGAGGAATGGCTATGAGAAGTGAAAAAAGGAGAATCGTGCTTAGTATTCCAATTATCATCGCCCTTCGCGCCGCAGTAAAATTTCCAAACGCCCTGTAGTTTTCCGAAATCATGTAACCGGCGACAATCGGGCCCCCAAAAAGGGTAGCTATATCTATCGATTTTCTGTCGAATATTTTTACTTCTTGTTTGTATAATTCATCCGCATTCATCTGGATTTTCTTTCTTGCCCTGGCCGGCTTCAGCCATTACTCATAAAATATACGAAAGGCCGAGCTTTATGATTGAGCCGGCAAATTCTATTTGCAATCATTACTTTTATCCTGAAAGCATTTGCCGTGGTTTGGATAGATTTCCCAGCAGACCGGCGGTTTTGAAAATGCTTTATATAAACACTCCGCACGTGGCATCTCTGGAAGCCGGTGTTTCCTAATAAAGACAGTATTAAAGGTGAAAGTGCTGTCTGTTTCTACAGAACAGCCTAAATTTCGAAGCGCCGCTTTAATTGAGTCATCAATTTCCTGCTCACTGTAAAAAGAAAATGAAAGCTGCCCTCTATCCTCATAAAACAAATATCTGACAAGATATTTTCCATTCTCCAAAGGAATTGTTGTCGATATTTGGCTTCCGCGGTCTCTTCCCAATATTTTTTTCACGCATGCCGATCCTGGATAGTGTTTTTGAAACATGCTGTCGGACAGTTTTGAATGAGGAGCAAAAGCCGGCCAGATGGCCCGAATTTGAGATTCGAATTGCAGATTGACTGAATCAATGCAAGCAGATTCCTCTTTGGTAATTCTTTCCAATTGGGAATGAGCAGAGGATGTCAACAAAAGGGCTAACCCGATGGCGATGGATAATCGTTTTTTACCGCGGGTGTGCACGATTACCGCCTCTGCAGAAAATAACTCCCCACGTATAACCCCAAAGACAAGATGATATAGGCATATTCCACGATCTTTTTTTTCGCGCCGTCCTCCCGCGCCTGGAATATGTCGAGGAACGCGTGCCGTATCAGGAACGTGTAAAGAACGAAATACAGAAACGGTATCACATGAACGTAAAACGGGTAATTGCCGACTTTTTTCCCGAACAACGACAGCACCCATCCGATCTGGCTGTAGATCCCGAGTATGCCCAGGCCGGCGTTGATGAACATCCATTTTACTTCGTCAAGCCCGAACATGACGAGGTAAAACACCACATATACCGTGATCGCAAGGCCGCCGTGCGCGTAAAGAAAGAGCACCGGCGTGTTCTTTGAGCCATAGGCCATGAAAAAGCCTGAGAGGCCGAATATCAGCATGTGAACCATGAAGAAAGGGTAGAGCATGTACCATGGAATAGTTGAGCCCGCTGGATAGGTCTTGCCGTTGATGGTCATCTTGCTGCGAAGTTTCATGGCGTATTATCTCCCTTTACGGTTTAATAATGTTTTATAGATAATACTACCATCTTGTATTTGCAAATCAAGCCCTTTTTGTCGGCTGCGATGAATTTCCCGATCCTTTTGCGGATTGTTACGCCACTGATGTGAAAAAAAGGATAACGAAGGGGAATTCTTTTTTATAGCGCGAAGCGCGTACCGCTGAGGTTGCGTTGCGAAGGGGCGACGCCTCGCGAGCGTAATGCGAGCGAATTCGCGCGCCCCTTTGCTGGAAAGGGTGCGCCCCGGATCGCCGGCGCGTAGCGTCGGAAGCCGGGGGCCAGGGGAAACCATGAAGCGGTGTCCTCGCCAGAGTATAAAAATGGTCTTTAAAAAACCAAACCTGATTACCTGACAATCTCCACCACGCTCGTCTTCCCGTCAATTCCCACGCTTACCTGATACCTCGATCCGTTCCGCGTGATGACGCCGGTAAGGCCGTTCGCGGTGTCCGCGACGCCGTAGAACGCCGCGGAAGCGCCATTGGCGTTTGTCAGTGTTATGGAGGCGAGCCCCACGGCCGGCTCCACGCCGGTCATGGTCTGCGGGTCCGGGCTGATGCGGATACTGATACTGCGGTACGGCGACAGGGAACGGTACACGACGCTGCGGGAAATAGCGAGCAGGCGGTCGTCGCCGGCGCTGGAGAGGTTTTTCCCTATGTCAACTTTATAGGCAACCGTGAGGCTTTCGGCGGTGTCGGCAACGCCGGGATAAAACGTGACGATGCCGAGCGTCGAATCAGGTTCGCTGAAGTAAACCCGCGACAGGGTCGTGGCGCCGGCAGCGGTGCTGCGCGAGACAAACAGCGGCCGCGCGCTCATGATGCAGTTGCGGTCGTGCGCGGGCAGTGAGACCGTGTCCGTGACCGGCACTGCGCTCACGAACAGGTAATCGACTTGCGCCGTGTTTGCCGCGGAGGTGTATGCCACGTTTGCGAGCGTCCACTGCGGCGCGGGAACAACCGGCGCAGGGTTGCCCTTGATCGATGATCCGCCCGAGTCTGCCGCGAGCCACAGCGTGTCGGTCACGGCATACAAAAGCTGCGCGCCGTCGGATTGCCGCACGACGCGCACGACCACCTTGGCGCGCTTCTGCAGCACGGTGTCGGCGATCACGGCCGTGTCGCATATGACAATGGACCCTTTTCTAACGGTCACGTTCACCACGGCGGTGTCGCCCGCGGCGGGAAGCGGCCGGGAAACGGTGTCGGCCACCATGATCGTGTCGCGGATATAGCTGGTGTCCCTGTTGAATACCGTATCGTAGAACGTCACGGTGTCGTAGATGATGAGCGAGCTGTCATTGACCGGCGCGGTGTCGGCGAGCGCGGCGCTGCGCTTGGAAAGGCCGGCCGGGGCGGAGGCAAGCGGCACGTTCTGCACGGTGTCGGCCGCTGCCGCGCTGTCAAGATATGCGGACGGCTGCCAGAGATTTTTTGTGTGCAGCGCGGCGAGCGCCTCCTTTGCCATTGCCTGTGCGCATGCCGTGATGTCCGGGTTGCCGGTTTCGGTGCCGCTGGCGATATTCACGCTGCATCTGCATAGCCACAGAGCGGCCCACAGGGCCAGGAGCGCGGCAAAGGGTAAAACGCGCCGTTTCATGGCCGCCCTCCGCCATTGTTAAAGGGCGCGGACAGGGGAAAAAGCTGGAAGTTGACCTGCACCGCCACGTCCGGGTTCCTGTCGGCTTCCGCCATGTCAAGAAGCTCCTTGCGGAACTCGCGGAGCTTCTCGATGACGGCGTTTTTCGTTGCGTGTGACACGCTGAGCGTGAGGCTCGAGATGTCGCGCTGGTCAGCGGGGAAGCGCTCGATAGACTCGGCGGCGCGCTGCATCATCGCCTTGTGGTAATTAGCCACGGCAATGGAACGGACAAGCGGGCCGGTGGTGAGCGTGGCCGCGCTCTTCGCATAACGCCCGTTGCCGGTTTTTTCGATGAAGGCAAGGTCAAGTAGCAGCGTCACCGATTTTTCCGCCTCAACGGCCGAGATGGTCGGTATCACGGCGCGGCCGAGTGTTTTATAATCACCCTTGAAATCGACGGCGGTCACCAGTTCCCTGATCACGGGATGGTACCATTCGGAATAATAGGAATATTCCGACTCCTCGATTTTCTTCGGGTCCGTTTTCCGCCGGTATTTCATCAGCTTCGCAAGATAGGCGTTTTTCTCCTCGAGCGTCCAGCTCTGGTTGAAGAAAACAAGGTTCTCAAAATATTCGGCCTCTTTTTTGTTGTGGGAGAGCGCCTTTGAGAACTTGAAAACGCTTTCTTTTGACAGGTTCCGCTTGTCGTCGATGACGAGCTTGAGAAAGTTGGGCGAGGTGAAGCCGGCTTTCTGCGAAAACAGCCGGTACGAATAAAACGGGTGCTCCCTTTTTTTCGCAGCGTACGAGTCGCGCAGGTAATCGCGGTAGTTCATGTACTCGTAAAGATGTTTCATACGGAAACGATCGGCTTTCAGGAGTCACCGGACAGAAGCCCGCTGTCACCGGTCAGCAGTCAGAAACCAGCGGTCGACAGTCAAAAAGATCTCTTCGGAAGATTGCTTCGCGACGCTCGCAATGACATCATCATTCTGCCTTATCACCTGTCAACTAACGTCTACCTCAATTTTTCTCTGTGTCTCTGTGCCTCTGTGGCGATCTATTTTATCTCGATTCCATCAGATTGATCCGCTTCGAAGCGCTGAACCCCTCTCCCTCCACCTTGAAAATGATGATGCCGTTTGCAAGCGACGCGTTCTTGAGATTGATCAAATGCGTGCCCGCGGTGAGGAATTTTTTCGTTGAAAGCTGTGAGATCTTCTGGCCGTTGAGCACATAGGCCGAAACCGACACGTTCTGGCTTTTCGGGATGATGAGCGACAGCGTTTTCGTTGACGCCGAGTAGGATATCACCGGTTTCTTCGCATCGACCGTTTTGCGCTGCACGGGCAGCACGGCGGTCACCTTTACAATAGGGACAACCACGGTCGCCGCGCTCCGGTCGTAGCCGAGCATCTTTGCGGTGATTGCAAGGCTGGATGCGGTGTCGCTGTCGGTAAAGCTGAGAAAATTCATTGTATCGGACCCGGCTGGTGCAAGCGTGATCTTCGTGGGGGTCATGGCGCACACGAGATTGCGGCCGAACCAGAACACGGTGTCCCTGGGCGGCGCAATGGCGATCATGTCAAACTGGCAGCTCGAGGGGAAATCGTACTCGACCGTTGCCATCGAATTGTTCTTTACGATGTAGCGAACCAGGATGTCGTTGCCGGCCGTATACTGGGGCTTTTCGGTTGCCACGATGAACGACACGTCGCTCACGGTCGTGGTTTCGGGGTTGGCATACGCCGGCGTCAGAATAAAGTTGACGGTGACGGAACTGTTGGAAAACAAGGACGCCTGTTTGCTTTCCGTTGCGTATCCGGCCTTTGACGCGGTGACGGTCACCGTTGAATTGTCGTAGGTGACCGGGACGCTGTCGATCGTGTACAAGCCCTCCGCATCGGTGACAGAGACATACTGGTTGCCCAACAAAATGGGCAAGGCCGCGTTTGCCTGCGGTTGTATCAGGACGGGGACGTAAACGGTGACGCTGCATCCCTCGATAGGCGGAGAAGCGCAGGGAATCCCAGGACAGGGTGGCTGATATTTTTTAACGCTTCCGGTTACCGTGCACACCGCCCCGGTTGAAAGCAACGAAACGTTAACCACCGTGTCGGGCGGGACCTGGATGCTGACGTCGCGGGATTGATATCCGCTCGCGACAAATCCCAGCGCATAGGCCCCCTGCGGCACGCTCGCAAAGGAAAATTTCCCTGATGCATCGGTGACCGTCGAGTCGATAATGGCGTACAACGGATACGCGATGGCGGTGCTCTTTTTTGCAAGCACGACCGGCAGGCCTGAACCGGTCTTAAGGTACACGGCGGTATTTGGTATCGGGACACTCACGGCAAGCGCGCCCGGGTCCTGGATCACGGTGCCGGATACCCGGTAGGATACCGTTTGCTCGGTGACGGTGAAGGCGGTGACCTCAGTTCCGCCGCCGGTGCTGTCAACCACCGTGTAATTGCCCACGGCAAGCTTTCCGAATGCGAACCGCGGCCCGTAATCGGTGACTACCGCGAGGCACGGCATTCCGAGCATGAGCGGAGGATTTTGGGTGTAGGTCAGCGCAATGACGTAATTTTGGGCGCACGGCGCTCTCACGCAAACGAAATTGCTTGTCTGCATGATTTTGAAGGAAGCCGTGTACGTCGGCACGCAGGAGCTGCTCGACTGTCCCAGGATCAGCCACAGCGCGACGCTGTCGTTCTGCGTCGGCGCGGAAGGGGTGAGCACGGCCTGGGGAAACAACGGGAGCACCGGGCCGATGGGCAACGCCTTGATGACGGGTGGGGCCATAAGGGAAATGAACGACAGCAAAACAAGAACTGCGCAGGCTGAAATTTTTCTGGGGTTTTTCATAGGGCCTCCATGAACAATTTTCTCTAATTAAGGAAAGAAAGTTCGTTTTTATTAGTTAAACGGATCTTCAGCCATAATATATCACGAAATCATGAATTTTGTCAATCGTAAATTAAAATTCATGTATTCCAAAGAATACTCACAACACCTGGTTCGCTTGATAAAACATTGATGATGAATGAAGTAATGATTACTGAAAAATTGGGTGGGCCAATGATTCCCGATAGTCTTTAAAGGAAAAATCCTTTGCGTTTTTTATCTTGTTGCCATCAACGAAACAAGTAACCTTCCCAAATCAACAGGAGGATGTCATTTATCAATTCCACAATCTACATTTTACATTCTACAATTTTATAATGCCCCAAATTATTTTACCTTATCAACCCGATACATCCACAAATACTCCTAGAAAGCGGCAGCATGAAACTCAGCATTTCCAAGACGGCCCATTCGCCCACGCAAATCGTCTTCCTGACAAAAGAGAACGCCCAGATGGTCCCTGATTTTTCGGGGAAGAAAAACGACACCACGGTCCGTTACGACGGCAAGAAGGCGGTCATCTACTGCGGCCTCGGTGAAAAAGACGCGGTTTCGGCGGGCGTCATCAGGAGCGCTGCGGCCGCGGGCGCGCAGAAGGCGCTCGAGCTCAAGCGGGGCGACATTTCGCTCTTTGCGCCGCGCGCGGGACGCCGCGCCGATTCCTGGGTGCCGGCGCTCGAGGGAACGGTCCTCGGCGCGTACAAGTTCACAAAGTATAAAACCGAAAAGGCAACGCCGCTTTCTTCCGTGGAGCTGGTGGCCGACGGCGCTTCCCAGCGCGGCGCGGGCCGGGTGCTTTTCATCTGCGAATGCGTCAATTACAGCCGCGACCTTGTCAACGAAAACGCCCACGTGGCCTTCCCCGAATTCCTGGCCCAGCAGGCGCGGCTCGTTGCAAAAGAAGGCGGCATGACCGTTGAGGTGCTTGCCGAAAAGGAAATTGAGAAAAAAGGCCTGCATTTGCTCGCGGCCGTGGGCCGCGGGTCTGAATACCCGCCGCGCCTCGTTTGCATCGAGTACCGGGGCAACCCGGGCTCAAAGGAGAAAACCGCGATCGTGGGAAAGGGCATCACCTTTGATTCGGGCGGGCAGAACCTTAAGCCCACGGGCCATATCGAGACCATGCGCTGCGACATGGCAGGCAGCGCTGCCGTGCTCGGCGTTATGAAGGCGCTGGGCGAACTGAAGCCCAGGGTCAACGTGGTGGGCGTGTGCGCGCTGGCGCACAACGCCATCGGCGAGCACGCCTATTTCCCGGGCGACGTTTACGCGTCGTACAGCGGGAAGACCGTTGAGGTCCTGAGCACCGACGCCGAGGGAAGGCTCGTGCTTGCGGACGCGATTTCGTATTGTAAAGACGCCTTCAAGCCCACCCGCATCATCGACCTCGCCACGCTCACTGGCGGCATCCTTACCGCCCTGGGCACCACCACGGCCGGGCTGTTTTCCAACGATGACGACCTTGCCAAGCGGCTGTTCGCCGCGGGCGAGGAGGCGGGCGAGCGGCTCTGGCGATTCCCGCTGTACGAGGAGTACGCCGAGACCATGAAGAGCGACATCGCCGACCTGCGCAACGTGAGCAGCCTTTCAAAGGGATACGCGAGCTCCATTACGGGCGCGGCGTTCATCCAGGAATTCGTGGGCGCGATCCCGTGGGCGCACCTTGACATCGCAGGAACCGCCTTCAACGAGGAGAAGGCTAAGGGCGAGGTGCCGCAGTTCGCCACCGGCTTCGGCGTGCGGCTTTTGTTGAAATTTCTCGGTGCGGAATAGTACAGTATCAGTAGACCGCATAGTGCGGATTTTTATTAACTCGGTCCTTCGGGCGGAAAGACAATAGTGTCACAGCCTTAGTCCGGATGCATAAAATTACAGCGGGGACGCTTCGGGATCCGGGGCCTTCAGCCCCTGGAAAACAAAAAATGGTTGTGCACCTTAAGCTGCGCTGCTTGACAGAAAGGCAAGAATGGTGGTTTACTTATACCAAGCGTTAGGCCGGACTGGAGGCCGCGCTAAAGCGCGGTGCTGCCCGGACCCCGGCGGTCTTCCGCCATCGGGCCGTGGCAGCCCGAGCCGAAGGACGACGACCCTTGGAAGCACCCGAAGGGGTGGACCGGAAGGAGGGCCGCCGCGGCGAAGCCGCGGAACGCCCAGATTTTTATTTTTTTCCAAAAATTTATAAGGTTTATGCAGCTCATCAAGGCAAAATCGCACACCATCGCCATCGTGGGCATCAACCGCGAAAGCGCCGCGGTGCTCTCCGAGCTGCTCGAGACCGAGGGAGCGCGGGTGGTGCGGATCGTCAACCACGAGACCGAAGACCTCGCCGACCTGCGGCAGTTTCCCCAGATCGACATCATCATCAACACCACCAACGATGCAAGCGTGTACCGGGCGCTGCGCAAGCTCGACCTGCCCAACGTCGACATCCTGAGCGGCCTTTCGGCGCGCATCCTGTTTTCGGCAGGCGCGCGCGAGGCTCTCGGGCCCGGGCTCACCGACGACAAAAACCGGCTGCTGAACTCCCTCCACGAGATCCGCGAGGCGATCTACCTTTCGAAGAACAAGGAGGAGCTGCTCAAGCTCGTGCTCGACGTGGCCATCCGCTCCAGCGCTGCCGACTCCGGCTCCATCATGCTCATCGACCCCAAGAAAAAAACGCTCAAGATAGAGATCGCCGAGGGGCTCGAGCCGGGCATCGTCAAATCGACGACGCAGAAGCTCGGCAAGGGCATCGCCGGCACCGTGGCCAAGACGGGCGTGCCCCTGCTCATCAAGGGCGCGGCCGACCGCGAGCGCTACGCCTCGGAGTTCGAGCGCAAGGACCTCGTGTCGTCGATCTGCACGCCGCTGCTCATCGGCGAGGAGGTGGTGGGCATCCTGAGCATCAACAGCAAGACGCCGCAGCGCGTCTTCTCGGAGGGCGACCTCGCGTATGTAAAGAAACTGGGCGATTTCACGGCCGACATCATCAAGACCTCCAAGGAATACGAGCGCTCGACCAGCTCCACCTTCTACCTGTCGCTGCTCAACAACGCGCGAGACATCCTCGGCCTCAAGTATCCGTTCGACGAACGCGTCAACCTCCTCTTGCTCAAGCTCGTCAATGCGTTCGGGGGCGAGATCTGCAACTACTATGACTATGTCCCCGAAAAGGCGGTGTTTCTCGCCAAGGCGTCGAGTTCCTTCAACATCGGATTGATAAAAGGGAAAAAACTGAAGCTCAACGAATATTTTTCGAAGCTCGTGCTCCAGGGCGGCGACAAGGTGGCGCTGTGCGTCCCGGACAAAAAGGACGGCGGCAACAAGGCGGGCGTCGGCAAATGGTACCTCATGCAGCCGGTCAAGGTGGCCGGCGACATGGTGGGCTTGCTCTTCCTGCACCTCGTGGCCGACGCCGACGACATGAAGGAGGAGTCGTCGGTGCTCGCCAAGATCGGCGGCATGATCGCAGCGGAGCTGGCCAAGAACCTCGAGATGGAGTCCTTCAGGGTGCAGTCCATCAAGTTCTCCGCGATTTCGGAGGTGTCGTTCGACCTCGCCTCGGCCCGCAACCGCGCCGAATGCGCCAACCTCATCAACTCGCACGCGTGCGTCATCCTCGAGGCCGAGAGCTCCATCCTCCGGCTTTACAACGAGAAGACGAGGGAGCTTGACATCCTCGACTCGTTCTCGCTCAAGACGTTCGCCCATCTCAAGGAACTCGAGGTGCTCGACGGCATGGTGAGCCGCGACGCGATGCTCAACAAAAACGCCATCATCATCAAGGACCTGGCGAACTCGCCGTACGGCTGGGTGGGCATGGACTCGCGCTCGGTGATGTGCATGTACCTCGAGCGCAACGGCCGTATCATCGGCACGCTGTCGCTGTATGACAAGAAATCGCTCGACCTGTACACGGCAAAGAATTTCACACAGAAAGACAAGGAAATATTCCTCAACTTCTGTCTCCAGGTCGCCAAGGCGCTCGACCGGTTCATACCGCACGAAGGCGAGGCGCCTTTGCGGTGAGTTTTTTGATCCTGTCATACAAGGAACCTGGTTTACGATGAGCGAACCGCAGCCTATTCCAAAAAAGTCCTTTCTCCTGAATAATAAAACGTTTCAAACGGCCTTCGTGTACCTTGTGGCCGCCGCGGCCCTGTGCTGGGTGTTCCACGATGTCAACTTCGGCAGCCTTAAGAAAGAATTTTTCCATATCGTCTGGCCGCTCGCGTTGCTGGGCATGCTCGTTGACATCGGCCGGTACGTCACCCAGACCATCCGGTGGAACCTGCTGCTCAGCCCGTTCGGCAGGATTTCCCTGCTCAAGACATTTCAAACGCTTTACGCGGGGATTTTCCTCAACCTCATCCTGCCCTTGCGGGTAGGCGAGGTCGCGCGCGCCTATCTTGCTTCGCGTTTTTCCGGCGCGCGCTTTTGGAGCGTGGTGTCTTCCATGGCCGTGGAATACCTGTTCGACGGCATCTGGTTTGCCGCCGGCATCGGCATCGTCGCGCTGATGGTGCCGCTGCCCGGCAACGTGCTGGTCGCCGCCAGGATCATTGGCGCGGCGGCGTTTGCAGCCGCGGCGCTCTTCGTGTTCCTTGTTTTTTTCAAAAGGGGAGGCCCGAACGCCGCGCCCGCCCGGAAAGGGATTTTCGGCAGCATCGTGCACTTTCTTGACACAACAAGAAAAGGCCTCCAGGTGATCGGCCGCACCCACCGGTTCTGGGCTTCGCTGTTTGTGTCGAGCTTCGACATCATGTTCCACATCGTGGCGTTCTGGATCCTCCTGCACGCCTACGGCATCCGCCAGCCGCTCATCGTGGCCGCCGCCGTTCTTCTGTTCATCTTCGTGGGCCTGATCATTCCCAATGCGCCTTCAAATGTCGGATCGTTCCAGTTTTTATGCGTGCTCGGCCTCCTGGCGTTCGGGGTCGATAAAACGACGGCCGGCGGGTTTTCGGTCTTTTTTTTCGTAATGGTGAATATTCCCCAGGTGGTGATCGGATGGATCTCGTTCATGAAGAGCGGCGAGAAGCTGGGCGAGATCCGCGCCCGCGTCGCGTCGCTCCGGCTTTCGAGCAAGGAGTAACACCCGTTCATGCGCTTTCATGCCGCAGTGTTCGACCTCGACGGCACGCTGCTCGACACGCTCGCCGACATCGCGGCGGCGGTGAACCGGGCGCTTGCGTCGCTTGGCCTGCCGCCGCACCAGGTTGACGACTACCGGCTTTTTGTGGGCGAGGGGATAAGGGTGCTGGCGCAGCGGGTCCTGCCGCCCGACCGGCAAAGCGACGCGGAAGTAACGGCGTGCCTGTCCGCGATCAACAGTGAATACGGAAAAGGGCTGTTCGGGGAAACGAGACCATACCCCGGCATCTCCGAACTGCTGGATGCCCTTGTCAAAAGAAAAATGTCGCTCGCGATCGTGTCCAACAAGCCGCACGACCTCACGCTCCGGTCCGTAAACAAACTTCTGGCGGGCGTTCCCTTCGGCGCGGTGCTCGGCGAGCGAAAGGGCGTTGCGACAAAGCCGGACCCTGCCATCGCCCTTGAAGCGGCCTCGCAGCTCCACGTTGAGCCCGCCGCGTGTGTTTACATAGGAGACTCGGGCATCGACATGCAGACCGCGAAGCGGGCCGGCATGTTTCCGGTGGGCGCGCTGTGGGGGTTCAGGGGAAAAGAGGAACTGGTGAGGAGCGGGGCAAGGGCGCTGATCGGAAGTCCGTTGGAACTTATAAAGGTGATCGACAACCCCTTTGAAGGCATGGCGGGCAGTATCGGAGCCAATGGCGACATGCTCAAGTCGCTCATGGACGACAAGAAATTCGAGCGCGAATTGTGAAGGCTCAGAAAAACATGCCAGTCGTCCTCAGACGAAATTTAAATTCTTGATGGTATTTAAGATCAAGGTACCGTTCCTTGACGCCGATTAAAATCGTCCCCAATAAAAAGGAGAATTTTCCATGGTCACCGCCCTCGTCCTTCTCACCGTCGACCGCGACAAGGTCGACACCATCGCGCAGCAGCTCTCCGACATGAAAGGCGTTTCGGAGGTGTATTCGGTCGCCGGCAGGTACGACCTGGCCGTGGTGATCCGCACCAAGGACAACGAGGGGCTCGCCGACCTCGTGACCGGCACCATGCTCAAGGTGAAGGGCATCCAGAAGTCGGAGACGCTCATCTCGTTCCGGGTGTATTCGAAGCATGATCTGGAGAGCATGTTCTCGATATAATAAGCTTCTTTACAAAATAAGAAAAATATGGGCGTTCCGCCGCTTCGCGGCGGCGGCCCTCCTTCCGAGCTCGGCCTTCGGCCTCGTTGCCGGACCGCCCGAAGTCGCCTTCGGCGAGGGGTCGGCCGGCAACGCGCTCTTGCGCGCCCTGCAGTCCGGCCTAACGCTTGGCATCAGTCAAACACCACTGCTGATTTATTTCTTTTGCCATCAGCGCCGCCCCCGAGGCAGGAGGATCAGCCGCTCGTGCTGTCCGAGCCCGTTAATCTTTTTTCTTACATACCGGGTGTGTTCACGAGTGGGGTTCGGGGGTGCGGCCCCCGCTCCATACAAGTAGTATAAAAATTCCATTTTATTTATACCCACTTTGTCCCGTCTATGATATAATCTGGATAAATAAGCAGTTCATTTTTGTAAAATAACGGAAGTAATTTTACTCTCCATGAGTAATGCCGGAAACGACCCCGAAAAACTCCGTGCGGAAGTGAGCCGCCTGACCCGCGAACTTGACGAATGCAACTCGAAGCTGCGCGGGCTTGAGCGGGAGCATGAGCGCCTGCGCGAGAAGGAAGAGTTCAACTTCGCGCTGTTCAACCACGGGCCCGTCACCGCCATCGTGGTGGACGTGAACGGAAAAGTGGTGAAATCGAACAGGGCGAAGCTCAGGTCGGGCGACCGCCTGCCGAACATCGGCGACGTGATGTACCGCGATTACGCCGGCAAGCACGCCATCGACATGCACGCCGAGATGATGGCGTGCATCCGGAGCGGCCAGGTCAAGGAGTTCCCGCAGCTTCCGTACGGGGGGAAATTCCTGTCCGTCACCATCGCCCCGTTCTCGAAGGGCGCCATCATCGCCTCGCAGGACATCACGGCGCGCGTGCTGGCCGAGCGCGACCGCACCGCGCTCATCGCCGAGCTGCGTAAGGCGCTTGACGAAGTGGAAACCCTCCGCGGCCTGCTCCCCATCTGCGCTTCGTGCAAGAAGATCCGCGACGACGGCGGTTACTGGAACACCATCGAGGACTACTTCTCGCACCGCACCAGGGTGGACTTCTCCCACACTCTATGCCCCGACTGCGTCCAAAAGTTGTATCCGGAATTGTGGGAGAAGATGCCGAAGCATGAGATGAAGCGGGCGGAATAAAAACTGTGGATTGATGATTGCAGGTTACAGAAATGTCAGGAAAAATGCGTTACTTCTTCTGGGTGCCTCCGTCTTCTTCGCTGCCAAAGTCCTCGTCATCCTCTTCCTCATCGTAAAATTCGTCATCGTCCTCCTCGTCCTCCAGCTCCACGCCGTCTGACAGGATATAATCATCGTCGTCTTCATCATCCTCTTCGTCCTCCCACTCATCCTCGGGATACAGGTCTTCTCCCATGTCAATCTGCTCTTCGGGTTGGCCGCCGTGGTCGAAAGGAGCGGGGGGCGGGCGAGTGCCGGCAGGAGGATCTGGCGGCAGCGGCCGCGGCGGCGCTGCATCATCGTCCATAGCCTCCTCGCGTTCCATCTGCGCAAGCTTTTTCTGTTTTCGCACGATCGCCACGCCCGCAGCGACCAGAAACAACAGCGCGACGGCGACCCAGAACGCGTAGTAATCGGCGAACACGAACGCGAGCTGGAACCGCGACGAAATGTCTTTTCTGTAAAGCGCCTCGAACTCGTTGGGCGTGACCCCAAGCACGGCGTGCAGGCCCTTCCAGAACGAGGTGGTTTTCCGCGCCATGATGAGCAGGTCGGGCACCACCTCGATGCCGCACTGGTCGATGAGGAACAGCACCGCGAGGTGGCTCTGGCAGTAGGCGAGGTCGGCGCGGTTGCGGCCGTAGCTGTTGACCGAATCGATGGAAGACAGCGGCATGAGGCTGCCCGTGAAAATCGCGGCAGACACCACGACGTTTTCCTGGAACCCGATTTCGCCCGACAGGGTCATGGCGACCCCCTCGTGGAACCAGCGCGGGATGGCCACGCCCGGATACGCCCGCGCGAGCACGGCGTGGACCAGCTCGTGCCGGGTGATCTGGCTGAAGCTCTGGTCGAGGAACGGCTTGAATTTCGTGGGAATCACGATGAGGTCGCCGCCGATGGCGCCGCCGCCTCCCCATTCGGGGAGGACATCGTCGAAATTTTCCTTTGACTTTTCGGAATAATACACGATGCGCAGCGGCCGCTCGTCGGGCCGCTGCCGCGGCGCCACCAGATGGTAGATGCGGTAATAATCGGCGGTCAACGCGGCCGTGTTCACATCGGGCGGTATGGCGCCTTCGAATTCCAGCTGGTCGGAAAAGGCAAGGGTAATATAGATTGACAGAATAATAAGGAATGATTTTTTCATGATTGGATCACCCTCACCACTTTGCCCCCTCTCCCGATGAAACGGAAGAGGGGATAGGGTGTGGTTTTCTTTTCGACCCAGGGCGTTGCCCTGGGCTATAAATATGTCACCTTTTCAGGGTGAAAAAAATTACCCCAATACCTGAAAGGGTTTCGACTTGATTATAGATCGACGATATTTTTCACAATAGTCGCCATCTTCTTCCACCGAATCAAAGCGTGTGAAGTCACCGCTGTAACGACGGCCACCCGGATGTCCGCAGACCACGGGTCTCCGGCGCCAAGGAGGGGGTATGGGTGCAGATCGCCGCCGCTCCCAGCGATTTATTTTTACTTGCCATTTTGGGAGCGGCGGAAGCTGCACCTCAGGGGGAGACCTCCCCCTCCAAATATTTATTTTATCTTTTCTTTTTCATTTAATCTAATAATAAACCCTGCCATCCCTGATATTATTTTTTAATTGAAAAATCATTTACTACGACTGGCGCATGTGATGGACCTACCATCGGGGAGTGATCTCCCGCTCTGTCGCGCGCCTGGGCAGAAGGGGCCGCAACGAAATCGTAAAAGGAGAGCGCCTATGCCGACCAATCCCGTCAAAGCCTATTGTTCCGCGACAAAACCGGCTAAAATCGAGTCCGGTTTTCTGGCCTACATCGCAAACCTCACGGAAGTTTCAAAGGTCGCGCCGAAGGTCGCCGCATCCATCGTTCAGGAGCTGGCAGACCAGCGCAGCAACCTCAAGCTCATCGCGAGTGAAAACTATTGCTCTCTGTCAACCCAGTGCGCAATGGCCAACCTGCTCACCGACAAGTATGCCGAGGGAATCCCCCGGCACCGGTTCTACGCTGGCTGCGGCAACGTTGACGACATCGAGGAATACGCGGCGCAGCAGGCGTGCAAGCTGTTCGGCTGCGAGCACGCCTATGTGCAGCCGCACAGCGGCGCCGACGCGAACCTCATCGCCTACTGGGCGATATTGAACGCTCGGGTGACCGCGCCCGCGCTCGCGAAGCTCGCCGACGACAATCCCGCGCACCTCTCGCGTCCCGACTGGGACGCAATCCGCCGCGCAGCGGGCAATCAGAGGCTGCTCGGCATGGATTATTATTCGGGCGGCCACCTCACGCACGGGTACCGGCAGAACGTGTCGGCGCAGATGTTCGACGCCTACACCTACAGCGTGAATAAGGATACGGGCCTTCTTGACTATGAAGAAATCGAGAAAATGGCCCTGGAAATAAAGCCGCTCATCCTGCTTGCGGGGTACAGCGCCTATCCGCGGCGCATCAGTTTTAGGCGGCTCCGCGAGATCGCGGACAAGGCTGGAAGCGTGCTCATGGTAGACATGGCGCATTTTGCCGGGCTCGTTGCCGGCGGCGTGTTTTCCGGTGAATTCAATCCGGTGGCGCACGCGCAGGTGGTGACCACCACCACGCACAAGACCCTGCGCGGCCCGCGCGGCGGCCTGGTGCTGTGCACCGGGGAATTCGCAGAGCACGTTGACAAAGGGTGTCCGCTCGTGATCGGCGGTCCGCTCGGCCACATCATCGCCGCAAAGGCCGTCGCGCTCACCGAGGCGAACACGGCCAAGTTTAAAACGTACGCACGGAAAATCGTGGAGAATTCTGCGGCGCTCGCGCAGGCCTGCATCGCCGAGGGCCTCACCCTGGCGACGGGCGGCACCGACAACCACCTCATGCTGATCAACGTGCGGCAGGCCGGCCTCACCGGCCGCCAGGCCGAGAGCGCCCTGCGCGAATGCGGGATCACGCTCAACCGCAACTCGCTGCCCTTTGATCCCAACGGCCCGTGGTACACGAGCGGCCTTCGCATCGGCACGCCCGCAGTCACCACGCTCGGCATGGGCAAGCGGGAAATGGCCGTGATTGCCTCGATCCTTGCCGACGTGATAAAGGCCACCAAGCCCGAAATCACCGCGACCGGCGAGAATGCCGGCAAGCCGTCAAAAGCAAAATACGTGATTGACGCAAATGTCAAGAAGCAGGCGAGGGAACGGGTGCTTAAATTGCTGGATAAATTCCCGGTATATCCGCAGATTGATTTGGAGTTTTTAAAAAAATATTTCAAATAAGAATATTTTATCGGGGGAGGTATCCCCCTCGCTCCGGCCCGGCCGCGCCCTAATATGTTTCACCAAATCGTATCCGTAAATTTGCGCGGCCGGGTACCGGAACCCGGAAGGACGGCCGACCTCGCTGTGGAGGGGCGGTTCGTGAACCGCCCCTCCACAGCGAGGGAACGCCCAATGTTAATAAATCAAATATCCAATTCGGCCAGAATATTTTCATCCAACTTTGACGAATTTGCCGCCGTGGGGAACCTTCTTTTTCTCACGTCAAGAATATATTGGCTCACCGCTTTTGAAATAATTTCCTTCCCATTGGCAAAAGTCTTGACATGCCGGAATATCACCGGCGAAAGCCCCAGCATGTCGTGCCACACCAGCACCTGGCCGTCGCAGTAGGGCCCTGCGCCGATGCCGATGGTGGGGATACTGAGCAGCTTGGTAATGTATTGCGCAAGCTGCATGGGCACCATCTCAAGCACGACCATGAACGCGCCGGCCTTCTCGAGCGCCAAAGCGTCATGGACAAGCCGCGTTGCCTCTTCGGGCGTTTTCCCGACGACGCGGGGACGCGGACATGACTGCGGCAAGTATCCAAGATGGCCGCACACCGGGATGCCGTTATTGCGGAGCAAGGCGATCTGTTTGATGATAGTACTGCCGCCTTCCATTTTAACGGCCCCGGCGCCGCTCTTGACAAAACGGATGGCGTTCTTCAGGGCAAGGGAAGGGGTCGCGTACGAGCGGTACGGCATGTCGGCAAAGACCGGCACACCGCCGGCGCCGCGGCAGACCGCCGCGGCGTGGTGGAGCATGTCGTCCATGGTCACCTGCCGCTCGTGGGAGTATCCGAGCACGTTGGTGCCCACGCTGTCTCCCACAAGAATGACGTCGACGCCGGACTGTGACAGAATACGCGCGGAAGGAAAATCGTAGGCCGTGAGCATGGTGATGGGCCGGCCCGACTTCTTTTGCCTGAGAAAAGAGGATCCTGATATTTTCATGACGCCTGCGCCGATGAAGGATGTAAACTATTTTTCTATCGTTCTTTTATGTAAAAATACATATAATTTTGTTGAGATAATACCATGACAAGAAATCGGCATATAAAATCCTTTTTTTTAAACGCCGCATTTTGCGCGCTTTTTCTGCTGCTGCCGCCCCAAGCCCTGTTTGCGCAGATGTTCCATGTCGATTCGGTGCGCGCCTGCAGCGCGCCGACAGTCCACAGCGACACGCTTTTCTACACCCTCGACTGCTATTTCCGGGAAAAGCCGGTGAATTACTGGTCGTACTATGACCGTATTCTTAACGCGGTGGTCATCGAATTCATCGACAACCTCCTCATGGCGCCCGAGGTGACCTTCCCGCACAACAATCCGTTCAAGGAATTCAAGGCAAAGGCCGTTGAGACAAAAATGGCGCTTTCAGGCGTGATGACCAGGGTGGCCATCCGCCTCGACAAGGGACCGGCCGGGGAACAATCGTGGAATTACAGCATGTCGCTGCGCACCAACACGGCGCTTCGCATCACCATATGGAAAAAAATGGAGTTGTCGCAGCAGAAAATGGAAAAAGAGAACAGGGCGCGTTTTATAACCTCTTTCATGATAGGGCTTTCAATTTCCGTTGCGATCATCGCCGCTGGGGTGATTTTTTTCCTGAACCTCAATACGGCAAGCAAACCGTAGTGGGGCAGCATACTGGATTTACTCTTGGGAATTTAAGATGTAGCAAGTATCAATGAAATGATCTTTACGGGCGCCCCTATTACTTTATTACTGTATCCTTCTTGAACAAGAATGATATTTATCCTATGCAAAGATGCCTTCTTATTCTTTTGATTCAATTCCAGTTTATTTTTTCCGGATGCGTCCGCATAAATTCGGTTAAAGAAGTACATCCTGTCAAATATTCCGACTGGGATACTTCATTTACCGTTGACCACGCTGTTTTTTCCGATACTACCACTCTTGCCCGCTCGATAGTCTCCAAAGGCAACAATAGTAGAATGTGGAAATTTCTCAATAAAATATCAAGCGGCATGGCGGTACGCATGGGCTTCATCGGCGGCTCTGTGACAGCAGGCGTTGGTGCCTCTTCGCCGTTGAATGATTATCCCAGCTTACTTTGTTCGTTCATAGGTAAAATTTACCCTGGCTGCCGGATCGAACAGATTAATGCCGGCGTCGGAGGCACTGGAAGCAGGTTTGCCTGCTCGCGAGCGGCGGATGATCTTTTGTCAAAATCCCCTGATTGCATCATCATCGAATTTGCAGTAAATGACGATCCCTTGGATTCTTTCGGCACCATGGCCTCAATGGAGGGTCTTGTGCGGCAATGCCTGCAAAACCCTGATGTGCCGGTGATAATGCTGTTTTATATGAACAAAACCGGTGACACCGTAAACCAATCGTTTCACGACAGGGTAGGAAGCCAATATTCTCTGCCGATGGTCAGTTACCGTAACGTGTGCTGGCCTCTTGTTCAGAGTGGTGCCATCAACCTCGATTCAATTTATTTCGATGCGATTCATCCGAACGATCATGGGCATCTGATTTGTGCGTATCTACTGTTTTCTTTGATGCGCCAGGTTGCACTTGAACATTCAGCGGACCCTGATATTCCCATTCCTTCGCCACTCATCACGGATCTCTATCAATATGCCGGCATCATGAAAAAGGCTGACACTTCTTTATCAGTTGCCGCATCGGGCGGTTGGACAGACACGCTCCGTGAGCTTAACCGATTCGGATTTATTTCAAGCCACTCCGCAGATAGTCTTATTATTGGAACTCACACTCGTGAGGTCACAATCGGTTACCATGTTTCCAAAGACCATTCGGCACGCATGGAAATCCTTCTCGATAATTTCGTTGTTGACACTGTTTCAAATTACTTCGCCGATGATTGGGGCGGCGGTCAAATGGACTTGAAAAGGGTATTTGTCGATTTGGGAGGATCACGAAGCCATAAACTGACATTGATCACCTTAGATAACGACTTATTTACAATTGACTATTTTCTTTATGCAAGATAGAAAGTGAAACTCCAGCGGTTGAAGTCCCCTCGTCATGCGCAAACCCCGCCCGCAGCCCCATATCTCACAGTGGTTTTCCTCTTTCACATAATGTAGATTATTACAACATAAATTCCGTCCTTTCCGCACCTGAGCTTTTTTTTGGAGGACTTAATGGCAGGCGTAAACAAGGCAATCCTTATCGGCAATCTGGGAAAAGACCCTGAGCTTAAATATCTGCCCAGCGGCCAGGCGGTCGCGAACTTTCCCCTTGCGACCACGGAGCGAAGGACCGATAAAAACGGCCAGCGCCAGGAGCGTACCGAATGGCACAACATCGTCGTGTACGGGAAAACCGCAGAGGTCGTCAACCAATACCTCAAGAAAGGCCGCAGCGCCTACATTGAGGGAAGGATAACCACGCGCTCGTGGGACGACAAGGACGGGAATAAACGGTACAAGACCGAGATCATCGCCAACACCGTGCAGTTTTTGGGCGGCCCCGGCGGCGCGGGACAGCAGGAGCCAAGCGCTACGCCGGACGTGGTTGCGGATTCGTCCGGAGACGGCGATGCCGCTCCCGCGGCGGGTCCTGCGGGTGCTTCAGACGATCTGCCGTTTTAAGTTGAATCCGTTTCTCCCAGTTGCTATAGACGGTGATTAAGTTCTATATTTTCTTTATACGAAGGCAGTAACCATTTAACGAAGGATACCTGACTATGAGCGTAGAAATTCTTCTTCTCGTCGTTCTGGCCGGCATAACGCTTCTCTCGTACATGGTTGCCATCAATTCGCACGGACCGACGCGGCTTTCCATTTCGTACCTTATCGCCACCGTGATACTGGCGGGCACGGTATGGGTTACGGTCCAATATGTCAACAACGATCAGAACGCCAGGAACAGGGAGGAACTCAAGCGGCTTGAGCTCGAAAAGAACAAGGCCGAGGAGCAGGCGCGGTCCAAGGATCAGCAACTCCAGAACGCGATGAAGGAAAACAAGGACAGGGCCGGCATGGCTGCCAAGCTCAATGCCATCATCTCGAGCGGCAACACGCTTGCATCGCAGATGATAAACACCGACCTGCGCGACCAGTCGCTGGAGCTCGACGCGCTCGTCGGCCGGGCGGCGGACACCCGCCGGCGGAGTGAAGACCTTGCCACCGAATTCGGGAAAATCGCCATCACCGACAATGCCTTTTCGATGAGCGCAACGCAGATAAAAGACGCGCTCACCCTGCTTACCGAGGCGTCGCAGTATTTTGTTTTGTACTATAAGGCCGAAGATTCGGCGCAGGAAGAGCTGCGCGAGCGCATCATGCGGTCGAAAGCGAGAACGGCGCGCGAAAATCTTGAAAAGGCCAGCGCCGCCATCGCAGCGATCAATACGCAGTAGGGCCCCGGCCTTAATCCCTGGCGCACAAGCGGACCATGGCTGCCGTTCTGGCAGCCATGGTCCGCTTCGGCTTTTTTACATAAAAACGGCAGGGCATATTGTTTCCTTGACAGTTTTTAGCATGAGGAATTATTTTGAAGGCTTTGCAAACATGCTGCTTACCATAAGAAAAATACCCGAGGGACACAGCGTTCTTTCTCAAAGCGTGCCGGTGAGCGGTGAAAAAGCCGAAGGGCTAGTCACGGCCGGGGATGTCGCCTGCAAGGCGGAAATCGACCGCCTGCAGTCGCAGATCCACCTCAAGCTCACCTACGATTGCGTGGTCAGGACGCAGTGTTCCCGTTGCCTTGCGCCGGTGGACTGTCCCGTTTCCGGGGAATTCCGGATCGTGATGCAGGAAAAATCTCGGGTGCCGGCCCGCAACGCGCTGCCTGATGAAGAGGTCGACCTTTTCTTCACGGAGGCAGACGACACGGTGGACCTGGCGCCGTTGATTTACGAGGAAATTCTGCTGTCGCTTCCTATGAAGCCGCTGTGTTCCGAATCGTGCACGGGGATACCGGCGGGTCACGACCAGGCAATAACCGTTGAATACGAAAAAGCGGTTGATCCGCGCTGGGAAGCGCTTAAGAAATTGCAGAAGAAGAAATAAACACGACTGGAATACCATACAGGAGGAATAATGGCCCTTCCGAAGAGACGGCTTTCAAGCACGAGGCGGGACAAGCGCAGGACGCATTTCAAGTTGAGGCCCACGGCCCCGACATTGTGCTCCCATTGCAAACAACCGAAAATGGCCCACCGCATTTGCAGGAACTGCGGTTTTTACGCCGGCGTGGAACGGATCCAGCCGGAAGATTAACGTTGCCGCTGCAGCGAACCATACACCTCAACAAGATTTACCATGCGCCCCATCCGCCTTGCCGTTGATGTGATGAGCGGCGATCATGGCTCGCGGGTGATCCTCGACGGGATCATCGAAGCCAGGCGTCTGGTTCATGATCCTTTTGCCGTTTATTTGTGCGGTGACGCGGCCAAAATCCGTTCGCTGCTGAAGGACGCGGGGATTTCCGAGCAGGAGGAGAAGGGGCGGCTGTTCATCGAGCATTGCGCCGACCGGGTGATGCAGGGAGAAATTCCGTCGCGGGTGTGGAAAACGCACGCGGACGCGCCCATAATAAAAATCGTCACGCTGCAGAAGCAGGGCACGGCCGACGCTTCGATCAGCGCGGGAGACACGGGTGTTCTGATGGGCGCGGCGCTGTTCATCCTCGGCAGGCCCAAGGGCGCGCTGCGTCCGGCGCTCGCGGCTTTTCTGCCCACTACCGGAAAGCGTCCCGTCCTTCTTCTTGACGTTGGTGCGAACCTGAACTGCCGCGCCGACCATCTCGTTTCGTTCGGCGTGATGGGATATTCGTATGTCAAGAAATACTTCGCGCTGTCCACGCCGCGGCTCAAGCTGCTCAACATCGGAGTTGAGCCCACGAAAGGCACCCGCACCCTTCTGGAGGCGGGGCAGAAGCTTTCGCGGCTGTGCAGGGGATACGCCGGTTTCATCGAAGGGTCCGGCGTTCTGCAGGGAGAAGCCGACGTGGTGGTGTGCGACGGGTTCGCCGGCAACGTCCTGCTCAAGGCCGCCGAAAGTTTTCACCTGCTGGCAAAAAGCGTGCTGGCAAAAAACGCGGGGCTCATGGAAACCATTCACGGCGCAATGGACGGCGTGCTGAACCCCGAGAATTACGGCGCGGTGCCGTTTCTGGGCATACGGGGCATCGTCCTCAAGGCGCACGGGAGCTCCTCGGCGCGCGCGATCGCCAACGCGATTATCACCGCGATAACAACGGTGCGGAAAAACGTACTTGCAGACACCATGATTTCGGACGTGAAAGGCGCATAAGAACGTGACACAGCAGCGAAGAACGCGCATCGTTTCGGTGGGAAGCTGCCTTCCCGAACGGGTCCTTTCCAACCGCGACCTCGAACAGTTGCTTGACACATCGGACGAATGGATCGCCACGCGCACCGGCATCCGCACACGCCGCGTGTTCGCAAAAGGCCAGGAGTCCCCCGCCTACGAGCTGGGCGGCAAGGCGGCATTGAGCGCGCTCAGCAACGCAAAATGTCTGCCCGAGGACATCGACGGCATCATCTGCGCCACGTTCACCCCCGATTATTTCTTTCCGTCAACGGCCTGCAAAATCCAGCAGTACATCGGCAACACCCGTGCCTGCGCCTTCGACGTTTCCGCCGCGTGTGCGGGCTTCGTGTACGGGCTTTCCATCGCTCATTCCATGATTCTTACCGGTCAATGCAAACGGATGCTCGTGGTGGGCGCCGAAATAATCTCAAAGACGCTCGACTGGAAAGACCGCTCCACCTGCATCCTCTTCGGCGACGGGGCCGGGGCGGTGGTGGTCGAGGCGCACACCGGCGGCGACCGGGGCATCCTTTCCACCTTCATGAGAAGCAACGGCGCGCATGGAGACATCCTGCAGCTGCCGGCTTGGGGAGAACCCCGATATATGAAGATGAACGGGAACGAGGTGTACAAACACGCGGTGCGGCTCATGGGCGAGGCCATCGAACAGGGCGTGAGCCAGGCGGGCCTTCGCCTGAGCGATATCGACCTTGTCATTCCACACCAGGCGAACATCCGCATCATCAACGCCGTCGCCAAGCACCTCGGCATCCCGCGCGCGAAGGTGGTGACGAATCTTGACAAATACGGAAACACCTCGTCCGCCTCGATCCCGCTGGCGCTCGAAGACGCGTGGCGCGACGGCCTGGTGAAGGACGGGACCGTGGCGGTCTTCACGTCGCTCGGCGGCGGGCTGGCGTGGGGCAGCGTTGTGGCAAGGTTTTAAGAAAAATCGCCATAGAGACACCGTAAAACGTGAAGAGCGCAGAGTGAATAGTGAAGAGTGGAAAAAAAATCGCCTTGTTTCTATTTTACTCTTTACTCTTAACTCTTAACTATTAACTCTTCACTCTCCGTTGCGAAGTGTTTACAAATCTCACTTGGAGAACAGATTAATGAGATATACGTTCTTGTTCCCCGGCCAGGGCTCGCAGAAGGTGGGTATGGGCCGGACCTTTTTCGATTCTTCCGAGGCGGCGCGGCGCCGGTTTGACGAATGCAACCAGGTACTGGGACACGACCTTGTGAAAGTCATTTTCAACGGCCCGGAAGATCTGCTCACCCAAACGCAGAACACCCAGCCCGCGCTTTTCACCGTGGAAGCAATCATCTGCGACACGCTGAAGGAAAAAGGCATCGTGCCTTCGCTTGCGGCCGGGCATTCGCTCGGAGAATACGGCGCGCTATATGCGGCGGGCGTTTTTTCGTTCCGCGACGGGCTTGCGATTGTGGCGAAAAGGGGGGCGCTCATGGCCGCCGCAGGGCAAAAGACGCCCGGCGCCATGGCGGCGATCGTGGGCCTTGACAAAAAGAAAATCCACGACGCCATTACAGGGGTCGGCGGCACCGTTGTATGCGCGAATGAAAACAGCCCGGAACAGACCGTGATTTCCGGGGAAATACCGGCCGTGACCAAGGCATGCGAGGCATGCAAGGCGGCCGGCGCGAAACGCGCGGTGATGCTGCCCGTAAGCGGAGCGTTCCATTCGCCGCTCATGGCGCCGTCGGCCGAGGAGTTCGCGGCGTTCATCGGGCCCGTGGCTTTTTCCGACGCGGCCTGCCCCGTGATCGCAAACGTCACCGCAAAGCCGGAAACCTCGGGAGCGGCGATAAAGAAGCTTCTTGTCAAGCAACTCACCTCGCCGGTGAAATGGGTCGATTCGGTCGCCTTCGTTTCGGAAAGCGATCACGGCACCCTGTGCGAAACCGGGCCCGGCACCGTGCTCGCCGGTCTGGTAAAAAAATGCAATCCTGCTTTGAATGTTGTTCCGTGCGGAACCATTGAAAACATATTTTCTTTGGTTCGTTGAAAGTAATGTATCAAGCGTAATTATTTTTGATTAATTTTACTATTTCGTAGAATCGAATATGATCCAACTTTCCGGAAAAAACGCACTGGTGACCGGCGCGGGCCGCGGCATCGGCAGGGAAATCGCCCTGACGCTTGCGAAGGCCGGGGCAAACGTCGGCGTGTGCGATGTCGACCTTGCCACGGCCCAGAGCACGGCGGCGGAGGTACAGGCGCTTGGCGTCAAATCCCTTGCGCTGCGCTGCGACGTCTCCAAGGCCGCCGACATCGCCGAAACGGTTGCGGCATTTTGCGGGCAATTTCCCGCGATCGACATCCTTGTCAACAACGCCGGCATCACGCGCGACGGACTTATTGTGCGGATGAAGGAGGAAGACTGGGACCTCGTGCTTTCCATCAACCTCAAGAGCGCGTTCTTATGTTGTAAAGAAGTGTCGCGCCTGATGATGAAAGCACGTTCGGGTAAAATCGTCAACATCGCCTCGGTCGTCGGCCTCATGGGAAATGCGGGGCAGGCCAATTACTCGGCGTCCAAGGCCGGGCTCATCGGGCTCACCAAGACGCTTGCAAAGGAATTCGCGGGCCGCAACATCCAGGTGAACGCGGTGGCGCCGGGATTCATCCAAACCGCAATGACCGACAAGCTCTCGCCGGCCGACAAGGACAAGCTCGCATCGCTCATCCCCATGCAGCGGCTGGGCGCGCCGGCCGACGTGGCCAACGCGGTGCTGTTTTTGTCATCAACGCTTTCCGACTACATCACCGGCCAGGTGATAACGGTGGATGGCGGGCTTGTAATGTAAACGGGAAATTATCATTTTATAGTGGTTTAAATCATGTAACACCTTTGAAAGGAGTTAAGTGTGAGCGAGAAAGAAACCAAGATTAAGCAGATTATCGCGGAGAAGCTTGGTGTATCGGAGGACAAAGTGACGCCGCAGGCTTCGTTTGTGGAAGATCTTGGCGCAGATTCCCTCGATCAGGTCGAGCTCATCATGGCGTTTGAGGACGCGTTCGACATCGAGATCCCGGACGAAGACGCGGAAAAGCTCCGCACCGTCAAAGACGCCACGGATTATCTCGAGAAGAAGCTGTAACCGCAAACGAAAGCTCCCTGATGTCCAAGCGAGTCGTGGTCACCGGTCTGGGGGTCGTGAGCCCTGTGGGCAACACGGTCCCATCCTTCTGGGAATCCCTTGTCGCGGGCAAATCCGGCATCGGCGCCATCACGCTGTTCGATACCGCGAATTACCCGTCGAGAATCGCCGGGGAAGTGAAAGGGCTTGACTTTTCCACCCTCGTCGATCTCAAGGAAGCCAACAGGACCGACCGTTTCATCCTGTTCGGGCTTGCCGCGGCCGACATGGCGATCAAAGATGCAATGCTCGACTTGGCATCCGAAGACCTCACCCGCATCGGCACGGTCATCGGCTCCGGCATCGGCGGCCTTCGGACGCTCGAAAACGAGCATTCGAAACTGGCGTCGAGGGGCCCGAGTCGCGTCTCGCCGTTTCTGATCCCCATGATGATCCCGGACATGGCGGCCGGAAGGGTCTCCATCGGGTTTGGCCTCAAGGGGCCGAATTACAGCGTGGTGAGCGCCTGCGCGTCCGGCAGTCATGCCATCGGCGATTCGTTCCTCATGCTGAAGGCCGGGATGATGGATGTCGCGGTGACCGGCGGCGCCGAAGCCGCCATAACCCCGCTTTCGTTTGCCGGTTTCTGCTCGATGAAGGCGCTTTCGACGCGCAACGACATTCCGCAAAAGGCAAGCTCGCCGTTCGACAAGAAGCGCGACGGGTTCGTGATGGGAGAGGGCGCGGGCATCGTGGTGCTCGAGACGCTCGAACACGCTCTCGCGCGCAAGGCGCACATCTACGCTGAGCTTTTGGGATACGGCGCCACCGGCGACGCCTTCCATTTCACCGCCCCGGCCGAAGACGGCGAGGGCGCCCAACGCTCCATGATCATGTCGCTCGCAACGGCCGGGCTCCCGCCGGACAAGATCGATTACATCAACGCGCACGGCACCTCCACCGATCTCAACGACAAGATCGAGACCTTCGCGATAAAGAAGGTGTTCGGGGGGCATGCCGCAAAAGTAAACATCAGTTCCACGAAATCAATGACCGGCCACTGCCTCGGCGCATCGGGCGGCATCGAGTTCATCGCGTCGGTGATGTCGCTTTGCCATGACGTGATCCACCCCACCACCAATCTCGACGACCCGGACCCGGCGTGCGACCTCGACTACACCCCGAACAAGGCCGTGCAGCGGAAGGTGCGTTACATCATGAGCAATTCCTTCGGTTTCGGCGGCCACAATGCCTCGCTCGTTGCTGGAAAATATGAACCGGCCTAGGCAGCCCGGCACCCTGCTGCGGCTCATTTTCCCCTTTCGAAATCCCGACCGCCACACGCCGCCGTCGCTTGCGAAATGCCAAAAGGCCATCGGTTACCGGTTCCGTAACAAACAGTTGCTCATGCTGTCGCTCACGCACAAGTCGTCGGTGGGCCCGGACGACAAGAAGGGCCTGCGGTCCAACGAGCGGCTCGAGTTCCTCGGCGACGCCGTGCTCAACTGTCTGGTCACCGAGCACCTGTACCGCGTCTATCCGAAAAAAACCGAGGGCCAGCTCTCCAAGGTGAAGTCGCTCGTGGTGAGCCGCAAGATCCTCGGCGAGATCGCGCAGGCGCTGAACCTGGGCGAGTTCCTCGTGTTCGGGTATTCGGAGAAGAAATCGGGCGGCGACCACCGGCTGTCCATCCTGAGTAACGCGTTCGAGGCCGTGCTCGGCGCCGTCTACCTCGACGGCGGCCTTGACAAAGCAAGAAAGTTCCTCGAGAAATTCCTGTTCGGCAGCATCGACGCGTTTCTCAGCGACGAGAGCAACATCAACCATAAGAGCCGGATCCTCGAACTGTCGCAGCGCGACGGTTTCGGCATTCCCCGGTACAAGGTGGTGTCGGCGCGCGGGCCCGAGCACGCAAAGGAATTCACGATCCAGATCGAGGTGGGCGGCGCCGTGCTCGGCGAGGGCTCCGGTCCCAACAAGAAAATCGCCGAGCAGAACGCCGCGCGCGCGGCGCTGCACTCGTACAGCAAGGAAGCCATTCTCTACAGCAAAGGAGCAGAAACGCCATGAACTGGTTTTTAACCGAAGAACAGCGGATGATCGTCGACACCGCACGGGAGCTCGCGCAGAAGAAGATCCTCCCCGTGCGCGAGCGCTACGACCATGAGGGCATATTCCCGTGGGACGTGGTGAAGGCGTGCGCCGAGGCCGATTTATGCGGGCTTTACATCCCGGAACAGTACGGCGGCCTGGGCGGCGGCGTGTTCGAGCTCTGCCTCGCGGTCGAGGAAATGTCGAAGGTGGACGGAGGCATCTCGCTCGCCATCGCCGCAACGGCGCTCGGCACGTTCCCCCTCCTGCTGTTCGGCACCGAGGAGCAGAAGAAGAAATACCTGCCCGACATCGCGGCCGGAAAAAAGCTCGCGGCCTTCGGCCTCACCGAGGCGAACGCCGGCTCGGACGCGCTCGGCATGAAGACCACGGCGGTCCTTCAGGGCGACCACTATATGCTCAACGGCACCAAGCAGTGGATCACCAACGGGGAGAATGCCGAGATCTATACCGTCATGGCGAAAACGAATCCGGCCAAGGGGGCGCGCGGCATCAGCGCGTTCATCGTTGAAAAGGGCACGCCGGGGTTCTCCTTCGGCAAGCACGAGGACAAAATGGGAATCCGCGCCTCGAGCACCACCGAGCTGGTGTTCCAGGAATGCAAGATACCCAAGGCCAATCTGCTGTCGCGCGAGGGCATGGGTGCCATCGTGACCATCAGCACGCTCAACTACTCGCGGCCCGGCGTGGGAGCGCAGGCGCTCGGCATCGCGGCCGGCGCGCTCGAGGACGCCGTGAAATATTCCCGCGAGCGCGTCCAGTTCGGCGCGCCCATCTCGTCGTTCCAGGCGGTCCAGCACCTGCTCGCCGACATGGCCACGCAGGTGGAGGCGGCGCGCGCCCTCATGTACGCGACCGCCAAGACCATTGACGCAGGGGAAAAGAAGTTCGCCAAGGAGTCGGCCATGACCAAGCTGTTCTGCTCCGACACGGCCATGAAGGTGACGGTCGATGCGCTGCAGGTGATGGGCGGCTACGGCTACATGCGCGAATACCCCATGGAAAAGCGCATGCGCGACGCGAAGATAACGCAGATCTATGAGGGAACCAACCAGATACAGAGGAATGAGATAGCTCTCGCGTTAATCAAGGGCGCGGCAAGCGCGGAATAAATTGACAAGAAGATAATTAGAGTTGGGCGTTTCCCTCAGTGCTAAAATAAAAGTTTTAGCACCGGGGGTCGGTTCTCCTCCGGGCTCGGCCGGCAATGCGCTCTGGCGCACCCTCCGTCGCCCCTAACGCGCGGACAAAAGTGGCTTAGCCGCGATTTGTATTTTCTCGAATAAATCCAGCGGCAACTTATCTCTTTTGTTAAAAAATAGCGAACAGCTGCGGCAGCTGAACTTTTTTTCCGCGCGCCAGCCCGAGCCGAAGGCGAGACCGGAAGGAGGGCCGCCGCCGTTTCGGCGGGGCGCACAATTTTATATTTTTATCCATAACTTTTTAGTTTGGCCTTATCAGTTGTCGTCCTTATTACTTCCTATTATATTATGGAATATCCTGATCAGTTAAAATGCAATCAGGGGAGGTTTATCATGGCGGCGAAAACCGGAAAAAAGGTAAAGGGAAAAAGCGTGTCAAAGGCGGTAAAAGCGTTTTTAAAGAGAAAACCTGCCCCCGCTGAGAAGAAGCCTGCCGCGAAAATAATGCCCGTGACCAAAAAAGCCACGGCCGTCAAAAAAACCGAGCCGCCCAGACTTACCGGCGGTCATGCGGTTAGTCCGGTAAAAGTCGCTATGCCCGAAAAGCCGCGCTCCGTGGCCGCGCAACCGCGGGCCGCGGCGCCGCAGCAGCCCGACACGGGCTATATTTCACAAATGTCAAACGCCGCGGGTCCCAAGTACTTCTTCCACTCCGATGTCCCCGATGAGTATAACGACACTTATATGCGCGCGCTGCCGCGCGATCCGGAGTGGATTTTCGTGTACTGGGAAATAAGCGAAGCCGCGCGCGGCGAGCTCAAGAAAAAAATGGGCGAGGAGGCCTATCATTCATCCAAGAAGCTGCTGCGCCTCTCCGACGTGACCGGCAGAACCTACGACGGCTCCAATGCGCACGGCTACACCGACGTCGAGATCAACGATTACGCGAACAACTGGTACATCAGGGTTCCCGCGCCGGGCCGTACCTACCTTGTCGAATGCGGGTTCCTCACCGCTGAAGGAAGGTTTTTTCTCGCCGTGCGGTCGAACACGGTCAACGTTCCGCCGTTCGGCCTGAGCGCGAACAGGGAAGACGAGCTGGCCGGCACCGACGAGCTTTTGCGCATGTCAAGCACAGGCCTCAAACGCGGCCTCGGCTCGAGCGGGCAGCGTTTCGGCGCGCTCGCGGAGCGCGGGGAGATCAACCTCGGGCTTTCGAGCGGGTCGGGGTCGGGCATGTTCGGCGCGCCGAGCAGCAAATAAAGTGTATTGTCCGGTGATTGCTCGCGTGATCATCTGATTGCGTAGGTCAATGTTCTCCTTTCCCAAATACCGCCGTTCCCGCCATGCCATGAAGCGGCTTTACAACCGCATATTCCGGTTCTACGGCAGCATCGAGAAAAGCCTCGGCCCGAAAATCGACGAGATCGTACGGCAAAAAATCGCAACACTTCCGAACGTCTCCTCGTGCACCGCGCTTGAATACGCCTGCGGCTCGGGCCTGCTGTCGCTCAAGCTGGCGCCGCTGTTCAAATCGGTCACCTGCCGCGACGCATCAACCGGCATGCTGAGCCGGGCAAGAGAACGCGCCCGTCGCGCGGGAATGAACATTGATTTCAGGGAAGGCGATCTTCTTGCCATTGACGAGCCGGCAAAGTCGTACGATTACGCATTTGTCCAGTTTGCGCTCCACTTGTTTCCGCCGGAAACGGAGAAAAAAATCCTGAAAAAACTCTGCACCGTGGCCCGAAACGCGGTTTTTATCGTTGATCATAACAGGAAATGGAGCCTCGCCGCGGCAGTCGTGGAATGGATGGAAGGCGGCTATTACGACACCTTCATCAAGCAGGATTTTTCATTGATCGCACAGGAAATCGGGTGCGCGAAGTTTGAGGAGACGGAGATAGAAGAGTGCATGGTGCTGACGTTTTATTTATTGTGAAAAGCCTTCTGACATCGCCGTCGAGTTCCTTATTATTCTTCAAGTTTAAAATTAATTTCGAATTGTTTTTTCATCTTTACCGGCACTCCTTTGAACGTCGCCGGCTTGTATTTCCACCGTGCAACGGACTTGACGACTTCCTCGGACAGCAGTTCGTGCGGTGAAGAGGTGATCTTCACCTGGAGGATTGTTCCGTCTTTGTCAATCACCGCCCATCCCTTCACCACGCCGGAAATTCCTTCTTCACGAACGAATTCGGGATAAAACGGATCCTGGTGTTTAATCAATTGCGGAATTCCGTCAACCGTGCCTTCCTCGTATATCTTGTCGGGAGCAGCGGCCGCGTCTGCGACCGGCCCAGGCGGTCCGGAGGCTGCCTGCGGCGCAGGCGGCGTCTCTGCCGGTGCCGGCGCAGCGGTCTTGTTCTCGGACGGAACAGGGTTCTGCTCTTTTACAGGCGCAGGCTGGGGCTTGACTTCGGCGGGCGCCGGCGCCTTGGGTCTGGCCGTTTTAAGCTTCGGCAGCGAGGCTTTCGCAGGCTCTGCGGCTTCCTCGAAGACCTGGGAAAGTTTTATAAGATCAAACGTGTGCGGCCGGTCGAATTCCTTGGATTTGTAAATCGCTTTTGACAATATGACAATGGCGGTAAGAAAAAGAACATGACAGAGCAGGGAAATGAGAATGTTCGGCGTGATCGATTCGCGGAGTATCCCGTTTCCCGCCGTTTTGGAAAAGTCATTGTTCATCGCAAGAAAAATACGAGGCGTGGGGAAGGGATACAAGCTATTTGCGTCCGCATGAGTGCGGGATTTTAGTATTTTTAGCGACGGACGGAAAAAATTTATGCCGGATAATTCACTATCATCTCCAATTATGACTAATCCCGTTACGCTCCCGGCCTTCGAACAGTACCTTGCCCTTCTCCCGCCGGAAGTGTTTTTCAGATACGCGCTTTCGGAGTCAGACGGTAAGAGGAAAATCCTTTCATCATCTCTCATCAAGGATGCCGCGAAGCACTTATCTTCGGAAAAATCGCTCGCGACACGATTTGAGCGCCTGTCGCATGAATCAAAAGTAATGTGCAGTCTTGCCTATCTGTTCGGGAAACGGGGAGTTCCGGCTCCAGCGGTGCATAATTTTGACGACGAGCTCCTTTCCTCTTTTCTCGTGTTTGCCGGCCGGGACGCAATCGGCAAAACGTTCTATTATCCGTTTGAAGAATTCGAACACAGGCTCTTCCCGTTTTGCGCTGAAGTCCTTGTGGAAACTTCCAAGACCAGGGCGCCGGCCGAATCCGCGTCGATGCCGCATTGGTATTGCCTTTCCGACATAGTGGTCTGCGCGAACCTCGCCTCGCTCGGCATGCTCGAAAAAACGAAAAAGGGGACGCTGTCCAAGGCCGCCGAAGGCGCGCTGAAGAAATTCCTTCATGCGCCCCACGAACTGCCGCAGGTGGAAGGCCGTGAAACCGCCTTTGACGCATGCGTGTCCCTGCTTCTCGATTACGCCGTCTCCCGCGAACTGCTGGTCATTGACGGCGGCGCCTACCGTGCCGATCCCGGGAGGATGCTGGAATGGCTCGCCCTGCCTCTTGACAACCGCTATGCCGACTTTCGCGGGTTCGCCTTTGACTCGGTACCGCTGTGGAGCAGGACGGCGCTTGAGAAACTATTCGCGGCGCCGGCGCGGACATGGCTTTTAACCAATGCGCTCCCGGATCATGCTCGGGCCGACGCCGTCATCGCGGTGTCGCTGCTGCGGTACTGCGGCTGCTGCGACGCAGTCAAGGCGGAGACCGGCCTTGCGTTTTCACTTTCCGGCCGCGGCGGCGCCGTGCCCGCTGTGACGCCTCAGGCGGGCCGCATCGTGCTGATGCCCGACTTTTCGGCGGTGCTGCCCCAGGAGGTCTCGCCAGAGGACCTGTTCTGGTTCCTGCGCGCGGGCGCGCTCGTTTCGTTCGACAGGGTTTACAAAGGGGTGATCAGGCGCGACGTCATCAACGGCTCGCTGAGCGAGGGCGCCGACGAAAAGAAGACCGTTGCGTGGCTCGTTTCGCACGGCGCGCCGCACAACGTGGCCGAGACCGTAAAAGAGTGGATTCGTGAGTTCTCCAGAATTTATTTAACCACCAGCGCCTCCGTGGTGTCGTTTGACGAGAAGGCCACGCGCCAGCTTACGGCCTACGAACCGCTCAGGAACCTGGTGACGCCGGCGCAGCCGCATTCGGTGTTCATGATACGGCGGGGCCGCGAGGAGGAGGTGCGCCGGCTCCTCGTGGAGATGGGGTTTGATCCCCGGGCGCCGGGAGAGCGGCAGGTTGAAAAGCGCCGCGCCGGCATCGAGATTGCGCCCGAGCCTGCGCCGGCGATCGTCCCCATGGTGAGTTTCGAGCAGCAGGCGGCGGAGCCGCCGCGGCCGGTGCGCGCCGGCAAGTACGGCGAGAGGCTCAAGGAACTTGACATGGGCGACATGCTTCACGTGGTCGATTATGCCGTGATCATGGGCAAGGCGCTCGCCGTGGATTATCTCGGCAGCCCCGGGATAAAAAAGGGCATGCACATCGTAAGCCCCCTGAGCCTTTACAAGGAGGGAGAACCTTATTTCGAGGCCGGGACAACGTCAGGAAAATCGAAGCGGAAGTTTATGCTCAAGAAAATAAAGAGGATCGGGGTCGACTCCGCATGAGCAAGCGCAGCGATTTTGTGCACCTGCACAACCACACCGAGTACAGCTTTCTCGACGGCGCCATCCGCATCAAGAGCCTCGTGGAGAAGGCGAAGGAATTCGGCATGCCCGCGCTCGCCATCACCGACCACGGCGGCATGTTCGGCGTGGTGGAGTTCTACAACGCCTGCCTCAAGGAGGGGATCAAGCCCATCATCGGGTTCGAGGCCTACGTGGCGCCGCAGTCGAGGCTTGACAAAACAAAATCCGGCGACGAGAACTACCACCACCTCATCCTGCTCGCGCGCAACCTCGAGGGCTACAAGAACCTCATGCGGCTCTCCACCATCGGGTATCTGGAGGGCTTCTACTACCGGCCGCGGATCGACAACGAGGTGCTGCGCAAATATTCGGCCGGCGTCATCGCCACGAGCGCCTGCGTGGCGGGCGCCATCCCGCGCGCGCTGCTTTCGGGCGACACGGCGCGTGCGCAGAAGATCGCCGAAGAATACATTGACATTTTCGGAAAAGAGAACTTCTTCTTCGAGCTGCAGAACCACGGCATCGACAAGGAGCTCGTGGCGTTCGACGAGCTCATCAAGCTGGGACGGCGCATGGGCGTGCCGTTCATCGTCGCCAACGACGCGCACTACCTCACCAAGGACGACGCCTCGTCGCATGAGGTGCTGCTGTGCATCGGCACGCAGACAACGCTCGACGACCAGTCGCGCTTCAGGTTCGGCTCAGACCAGATCTATTTCAAGTCCGCGGCGGAGATGGCGCAGCTGTTTCCGGACATGCCCGAGGCGCTCGCCAACACGGTCGCGATCGCGGAACGGTGCAGCGTCGACATCAAGGCGCCGCCGCAGCTCCCCAAGACAAAGGTGCCCGACGGGTTCGCCTCCGAGGCGGAGTATCTTTCCCATTTGGCAAAGGCCGGGCTCAAGGAAAAATATTCCCGCATCACGCCCGGCATCCAGGAGCGGCTCGATTACGAGCTGGGCGTGATCTGCAAGATGGGCTTCGAAGGGTACTTTCTCATCGTGAGCGATTTTGTCGCGGCCGCGAAGCGCGAGGGCGTGATGACCGGCTGCCGCGGCTCCGCGGCCGGCAGCCTCGTGGCGTATTCCATCGGCATCACCGACGTCGACCCGATACGCTTCGAGCTACTGTTCGAGCGCTTTCTCAACCCCGAGCGCATCGACATGCCCGACGCCGACATCGACTTCGCGGACCGCGACCGGTACAAGATCATCGACTACGTGATCAAGCGGTACGGCCGCGACGCCGTGTGCCAGATCATCACCTACGGCCGCATGAAGGGAAAATCGGTGGTGCGCGACGTGGCGCGCGTCATGGGCCTCACGGTCGCCGAGGCGGGCAAGCTCGCGGCAATGGTGGACAAGGATCTTGCCACGTCGCTTTCGACCAACGGCGAGCTCGCCGCCACGATCAAGGCCAATCCGAAATACGCCGAGCTGTTCCGTCACGCGCGCGCGCTCGAGGGCCTCAACCGGCAGCCGAGCATGCACGCGGGCGGCGTGATCATCGCGCCGGGCCCGGTGGTCAACTGGTCGCCGCTCTTCAAGCAGCCCGACGCCGACGAGGTGATGACCCAGTTCGACATGAACGACGTGAAAGAGGTCGGTCTCATCAAAATGGACTTTCTGGGCCTCATCACCCTTACCATCCTGCAAGACACGATAGATTTGGTAAAGCAAAACCACGGCGTGGTGATTGACTTATGGAAACTGCCCGACGGCGACAAGGAAACGCTCGCGCTGCTGGGCAGGGGCGAGACCGTGGGCGTGTTCCAGTTCGAATCACAGGGCATGCAGGACAACCTGCGCAAGCTCAAGCCCGAGGGCATCGAGGACCTCATCGCCATGAACGCGCTGTACCGGCCCGGCCCCATGGAAGACATCCCCGTGTACATCCACCGCAAGCACGGCAGGGAAAAGGTGGAGTACAGGCACCCGTTGATCGAGGAGATCCTCAAGATCACCTACGGCGTGATCACCTACCAGGAACAAGTGATGCGCGTTGCGCAGGAAATGGGCGGCTTCACGCTGGGCCAGGCCGACATCCTGCGAAAGGCCATGGGGAAAAAAGATATGGAGAAAATGGAGGCCATGCGCAAGCGGTTCATGGAGGGCGCGCAGAAGCGCAAGGTGGAAGCGAAGATCGCGCAGGAGATCTTCGACCGCATGGCAAAATTCGCCGGGTACGGGTTCAACAAGGCCCACGCCACCGTGTACGCGCACGTGGCCTACCAGTGCGCGTACCTCAAGGCGCATTACCCCATCGAATTCCTCACCGCGAACCTTTCGAGCGTTCTTGACAAGAAAGACGATCTTCTCGTGATCAAGAACGAGGCCGAGCGCATGGGCATCAAGATCCTGCCGCCCGACGTGAACACGAGCGACTACCGCTGCTCCATCGACGGGGGCAGGATACGCCTGGGCCTGGGCACCATCAAGAACGTGGGGAAGGCGGCGGAGAAGATCCTCGAGGCGCGGGCGAAGAAGGGCAAGTTCTCGAGCCTGTTCGACCTGTGCGCGTCGGTCGATTTGCATCTTGTCAACAAGAAGGCGCTCGAGTCGCTCGTGTACGCGGGCGCGCTCGACAGCCTCAAGGGCTCGCGCGCCCGGCTGTTCGCCGGCGTCGACGCGGCCATCGACTACGGCAGCGCCGAGCAGAAGGACCGGGCGAGCGGCCAGACCAGTCTGTTCGAAACCGACGACAAGGATTCCGCCGCGAGGGTGCGGCCCGAGCCGCCGCTCCCCGACGTGGAGGCGTGGCCCTACAACGAGCTGCTCGCCAGGGAAAAGGAAGTGCTCAACTTCTACGTGAGCGGCCATCCGCTCGAGCGTTTCATGGACGAGGTGCGAGGGTTCACGGACATTACGCTCAGTGCGGAGTCGCTTGACAAAGTAAGAGAGGGAACCGCGCTCACCGTTGGCGGCATCATCACGGCGGTCAAGACGCATACGCAGCGCGACGGCAGGCCCATGGCCTTCCTGGAGATAGAGGACTTCGACGGCTCCATGGAACTGCTCGCCTTCGGCGAGGCGTACGAGAAGTTCCGTCACCTGCTTGCGCCCGACGCCATGATCCTGGTGCGCGGCACGGTGAGCATCCGCGAGGGCGACAAGAAGCCCAAGCTGCGCGTCGAGAACGTGATCGCGCTCTCCGAGACACGCGAAAAGCTCACCAAAAGCGTGCACGTCCGGCTGCGGACGCAGGGGCTCGAGGACGCGTTTGTAAAGGAACTGTACGACGAATGCGGCAAGGCCGCGGGCGACTGCAGTCTCATCATCCACCTGCAGACCCAGGAGGAGAACGAATACCGCATCAAGGCGAAAAACGTGGCGGTGAACCCGGCAAAGGAGACCATCGACCTCTTGCGCAACCGGCTCGGAAAGGAAAACGTGTGGCTGAGCAAGACCGCGGCGTAACGGGCCTCCTTAACTTTCTCCACAACATGTTCATCGCGGCGTGGGCGGCGGTGAGTACCGTTGCCTACGGCACCGTGACCCTGTGCATCGCGCCGTTCAGCAACCGGCTCGCGCGCTACATAGCGCACCGGTGGTGCATTCACCTTATGGCGCTGTGCGGCATACGGGTGCGGGCCGTCGGCGTGGAAAAGCTCGACACCGGCGGCCGTTACGTTTTCATCGCGAACCACCAGAGCTATTTTGACATCCCGGTGCTGTACGCCGGCCTGCCCTTCTCCCTGAGCTTTATTGCGAAAAAGGAATTGTTCTTTATCCCGTTTTTCGGCTGGGGCATCGCCGCCATCGGCCACATCTGGATCGACCGCGAGAACGCCCGCGCCGCGCGCAAGTCCATCACGCGCGCCATCGGCAAGCTCAAGCGCCAGGGCATCTCGTTGGTGCTGTTTCCCGAGGGAACGCGGAGCGTAAGCGGCGACGTCGGCGAGTTCAAGCGCGGCAGCTTCACCCTCGCGCTCGAGGCCGGCGTGCCCGTGGTGCCCGTGACCATCCGCGGCACGCGCGACATCCTGCCCAAGCGGTCGGGCCGCTTCCGCCCCGGCACGGCCACGCTCGTGATCGGCGACCCGATTCCGCCTGCGCAATTTGAGGAGCTTGACAAAACAAAACTGTCGGAGCTGGTGCGGGGGAGGATTATTGCGGGGGCCTCGAAGTCAATTTCATGAGCGGTAAAAAAATCACCGCGGAGACCAGAGAGCGCGAGGAAAAATGATATAGAGTTGGATGTTGAAGGTTGAAAGTTGAAAGCAACGAAACGAACGAAGTACATTTAACTTCCAACTTCAAACTATTGAGCTTATCTGTGTCTTCCGTGTCTCCGTAATGATTATTATTTGTCAAGGCATACAATTTTCCCGGAGTTCCCATGCCGAACGAAATCGACGTCCTCATCGAAGAATCGCTGCGCCTGCGCCGTGAGGTGCAGCGCCTGCAGGAACAGTACGACGCGAAGCGCGGCCGCATCCTCGCGCTCATGGTGGCCGCCGACCGGCGATGGTACACCTACGGTGCCTGCAAGGCCGTGCGCACCGAAGCCTGTTCCATAGAAAGCGTTTCCAAGGAACTGTTTGTCAAGGCGCTCAAGGAGGTGGACATTCCGGGGGAGAAGAAAGTTTTCATCTGGAACCACTCGGTCAAGGAAGTGAAAAGGCCTGAGACGGTGATATTGAAGATTGTAACATAAATTGGAGGGGGAAGTCTCCCCCTGGCCCCCGGCGCATACCGACCGGCGTGAATAATTGACGTGCGGTATGCACCTGGACCTGACTCCTTAAAATGGACACTCGTTTAGGCACATTGGTTCAACTTTACAGACTCAAATATACGGGGCGGCATGCCGATCGCCGTATGGATTCTCTGGCCATTATACACATGCTCAATATACTCAAACAAT
>DATJAL010000043.1 GCA_035516255.1 Chitinivibrionales bacterium
CTCAAAAGCCTTGTGCTGTTCGCGATTTATAACTTGTCAATCGGAGCAGCCGTGCCCTTCATTGACAATTCCGCGCACCTCGGGGGTTTAGCCTGCGGATTGATCCTGGGTGCGGTATTAGCGCGGCATTTGACTTCAGCGCCGGAGGAAAGAGCCTCCTGGCGGCGATGGGTGTTTATCGTGGGCGCGGTCGTGCTCTTTGCAATGTTTGAGCTGATTCGCAAATCTGTTGTTCATGCCTGATAAATTCAGTCGCCGGCGTTCTCCTCATCCGCCTTTTCGGGTTCCGTTTCAGCAGATGCTGCGCCCGCGCGGCTCTTCAAGGCAAATGTCAGCTTCTGATCGGGCGAAACTGAAAAAGTAACCCGTACCGGATCGCGTTCCCATAAAGGCGGCGAGCACGGCTCCGGGAAATCCTTCGTGGGTCCGATGATTTTCTTCAACACCGGCCTCCTCTCTCCCAATTGCATGATCACGGCCAGCAATTTCTGGTCATCTTCTGAATACCCGCAGTAGGCGGCGTAATCGCGAAACCAATCGACTGAAGAAGTATCGGGGTCGAAATCTGCGAGCGCAATCTGCTGAATTTTTCCATTCACGCGGTCCACCAGCACCCAACCTCCGCGCTCCCAGCGCCATTGCGGAGGCCCGCTCTCCTGCGGCAGCGAATCATTCACCCGGGAAATTTTCTGGACCACGAACGTATGCTCCGTAACATCGTGAGCATTTCCCGTCGTAAACTCCTTGACGCGGCCGTCAACGTAAAGCGGCCGAATTCGCAGGTTTATCGGATCGCTGGCACCCTGCTCTGATCGCATTGCAATGGTTGTCCACTTTCCCAATGCAACCACGTGGGTCTTCGGCCCTGCGTTCGCAGTCACGCTCACCCCACTGAATATCACAACCCAGGCAAAAGGTCGCAACCGGAGAATCATGCGGGAAAATAAACACCATTTTCCTCCTCAGCTCAAGGTCATCTGAACATTTTTCTGCGTATGAGTTTCAAATCGGGATGCGGGATGCACGCGGCCCACGCCTCCCACATAAAAAAAGCGGCCACCATGGCCGCAGGTAAGCGTAAACCGAACAAAGGCTCAG
>DATJAL010000044.1 GCA_035516255.1 Chitinivibrionales bacterium
ATAAAATTAAATCAGGGCGTTCCCCTCGCCTTCGCCAAAGCTTAGGCTCAGGTCGGCGCCCGGCCGCACCCAGGAGGGGGTGTGAGTGCAGATCGTCCCGCGCCGCGCTATAATGTTTTGATTGACACGATCAGCGTGCGCCGCGGGAAAGCTACACCCCCGGGGGAAACTTCCCCCTAAAAAGATTTAGATTGTAAAAATACATCCTGAATCCTTACCCTTTTTATTTGTCCATTCAAGATAGTATGTTTAATAACAATAATACGTGCATCGTGCCGAAATAACCGCGCAAAGAACAACGAATCATGCCGCGTTCAATTGATTTCAGGATCGACTTTCTCACTCCGGTCAGCGTCATTCCCGGCCTGGGAACCACACGGACCGCCGCGCTCAGCGAATCGGGCATATTCACCCTCGGCGATCTTCTGTACCATTTTCCGCGCCGCTACATAGACCGGTCCAAGATAACTCCACTATCCGAATGCCACAACCAGATCGGTTCTGTGGTCAACGTGATCGGAGAGATCACCAGAACACGGGTCGAGCGCGGCAGGCGGCCGCGGTTCAGGATACAGCTTTCCGACGCGACCGGCACCATGGAAGCTCTCTGGTTCGCCGGCATCCCGTATTTCCGCAACGTCCTGAGCGTGGGCCAGCGCGTGCTCTGCACCGGAACGGTCTCGTACCACACCCGCGTGCAGATGGTCCACCCGCAGACCGAACGGCTGGCCGAAAACGCGCAGGTGCCCGACGTGCTGTTCCTTCCGGTGTACCCGCTCTCGCTTGCCATGGAAAACGCGGGGATCGGCCAGAAGCTGTTGCGCAAGTCAATCGACTGGGCGCTGCGGAACATCCAGCACTTTCCGCAGCTGCTGCCGCACGCCATCGAGGAGAAACGGGGCTTCCCGCCGCTTGACAAATGCATTTCGGCGCTCCACCGTCCCGCCGACCCCCGGCGCCTTGACGCCTTTAACGCACGCCTGGTATACGAGGAACTCTACAAGCTCGCCCTCACTCTACGCTGGAGCAGGCGCAAGTTCGCGCTTCCGGGCCGGAGCATGGAACCGGGCGCGCTTCCACAAAAAATCGAGCGACTGCTTCCCTTCACGCTCAGCGACGGCCAGAAAAAGGCCGTTGCCGTGCTGCATGCCGACGCGGCCGGCGACCGGCGCATGCACCGGCTCCTGCAGGGCGACGTGGGATCGGGCAAGACCGTGGTGGCGTTTTTCGCGTGCCTGCCCGCGCTCAACCAGGGTATGCAGGTTGCATGGCTCGTGCCCACCGAAATCCTCGCCCGCCAGGCGTTCACGACGCTCTCGCGGTGGCTCGATCAGCTTGACATACGGCATGACCTGCTCACGGGCCGGAGCGCGCCGGCCGACCGTGCAGCCATCGCCAAGGGGCTTTCCGGCGGCGGCCTCAGGTTCCTGGTGGGCACCCATGCGCTGCTGCAGCCGTGGGTGAAATTCAGGAAGCTCGGCATGATCGTGATTGACGAGCAGCACAAGTTCGGCGCGCAGCAGCGCCTCCTGCTTGCGGAAAAAGACGCGGCGGCCGACCTGCTGGTCATGTCGGCCACGCCCATTCCGCAGACGCTTGCCAAAACCCTGTACGGCGACCTGGACGTCGTGTCGCTGCAGTCGCTGCCCGCCGGCCGCATGCCGGTGAGCACCCACCTGGTGCCGGAAAACAAACGGGGCGACATGGAACGTTTCGTGCTCAAGGAAATTCAGACGAACGGCGGCCAGGTGTTCCATGTGGTCCCGAGGATCGAGCGGGACGATGGCCCGGATGAAGATCAGAATCTCAAGGACGTGCAGACCGTTTATGATTCCCTTAAAAAGGGCGCATTCTCGGAAATTGAAATGGCGCTGGTGCACGGGCAAACCGACCCGGACGAGCGGCAGGAGATCATGAAAAAATTCGCAGCCGGAAAAATCAAGGCGCTTGTAGCAACCACGATCATCGAGGTGGGGATAGACATCCCGGCCGCGACAATCCTTATCGTCGAAAACGCCGAGCGATTCGGCCTGTCGCAGCTTCATCAGCTCCGCGGAAGGGTCGGAAGGTCGCCAAAAAAATCCTATTGCTTCCTTCTTGCCGATGCGGCAGAGGGCACCCCCGCCCATAAGCGGCTGTCTTATTTCTGCGCGCACCACAACGGGTTCGACATAGCCGAAATGGATCTTTCGATGCGTGGTCCCGGCGAAGTTGCGGGATTCCGCCAGAGCGGCTGGGAAAACCTCCGGATGGCCGACATCCTCAGGGACGCCAGGCTTTTCAATGAAATCCAGAACGATCTCGATGAGCTTTTCCTTAAAACCGCCTCCCTGCCCGGGCGGTAAAGAACCTTCATTTTTTATTGGTTGCCCCCTCCCTTTGAATTTATTTTATTTCTATAACTGTTTTTGTACCGTAAATCCCAATATATTATATTAAATCCTATTAAATTTTTCGCCTGATCCATTTTAACGGCCCGGACTCTTGTTCATCCTTACAAGCAGGTAAAAATTTATGATCCCAGTCATCGTATGTACGCTCTACGTCATGTGCTCAATAGCTCTTCTAGCCTACGGTGCGCAGTGTTACATACTCACTTACCTCTATTTGAGGAAGCGGCCTGTCAAGCTTGATTTTCAACGGCGCACCATGAACTATTTCGATTCGATCACCGATGAAAAAGGATACCCGACCGTGGTGACGCAGCTTCCCATGTACAATGAAAAAACCGTTGCCAAGAGGATCATCGAGGCGGTTGCCGCCATGGATTACCCGCTTTCAAAGCACGAAATCCAGGTCCTTGACGACAGCAAGGACGAAACGCGCGAGCTGGTGGACAAGACAGTTGCGCGTCTCGCGGCGCAGGGCCACAGAATATCGGTGATCCGCAGGACAGACCGCACCGGATTCAAAGCCGGCGCGCTGCAATACGGCCTCGAACGCACCGAAGCAGAATTCGTCGCCATCTTCGACGCCGATTTCGTGCCGCACAAGGATTTTCTCAAGAAGTCAATCTGCTTTTTCATCAACAGGCCGAAACTCGGGCTCGTTCAGGGAAGATGGGCGCATCTGAACAGCACGGCGTCCCTCATCACGCGGCAGCAGGCAATGGGCATCGACGGCCACTTCATGGTGGAACAGGCCGCCCGCAGCTGGAACAACCTCTTCATGAATTTCAACGGCACCGCCGGCGTTTTCCGGCGTGAGGCCATTAAATCCAGCGGCGGCTGGCATCACGACACGCTCACCGAAGACATGGACCTCTCCTACCGCATGCAGCTCAAGGACTGGGAAACCGAATATGTGCCCGACCTCGAAGTGCCGGCCGAACTGCCCGAAGATATCAATGCGTTCAAGAACCAGCAGTTCAGGTGGGCAAAAGGTTCCATACAGACCGCGCTCAAGATCATCCCGCTCCTGTACCGGAAAAAACTCCCGATTTTCAAATTTCTCCAGGCCATTCTCCATCTGACCCATTATTCGGTGCACCCGCTCATGCTCATGCTCGCCTTTCTCACGCTGCCGGTGCTGTTTTTCTTCAAAGTCTATCTGCATCCGGCCATTCTCGCAAGCGTCATCTCCACGATGATTCTCGCCACGAGCGGCCCGGCCAGCATGTATATGATTTCGCAGCATTATCTCGGCCATAAAATCAGGAGAAAAATCCTCATGGTTCCGGCCATGATGCTTATCGGCACGGGCCTGGCCGTGAACAACGCCAGGGCCGTCATCGAAGCCCTGTTCCGCAAGAATTCCGAATTTCTCCGCACTCCCAAAAAAGGCCAGTACGCGAAGACTTCATACAAGCCCCTCAAAGACATCACGTGGATGATCGAGCTTTTTTGCGGACTCTATTGCCTGACCGGCCTGTGGCTTTTCATCGGATTTTCAAACGCGATCGTGAGCCCGTTCCTCGTGCTTTATTCATCCGGCTTTCTCTTTGTGGGGATGCTCTCCATACTGCATTACCGGAGGCCTGAGCTTATTTCCCTCAGGCTGTGGCAGCAGCAGCTCCCTGCGCCGGAATAAGCCGGGCAAGCTCCCCGCTTTTTTATTCAAAGTGAAATCATACGCAATCATCGGCACAGGCGCCATCGGCGGATATTACGGCGCACGACTTGCTGCCGCCGGGTTCGACGTTCATTTTCTCGCCCGCAACGATTACCGGTACATCCGCGACAACGGCCTTGTCATCGAATCCAAGGACGGCAATTTCACCCTCCCCCGCGTCAATGTTTACAGCAGCGCCGCGGACATGCCGGCCTGCGACGTCGCCGCGATTACGCTCAAGGCGACGGCAAACCACATTCTCCCGGAAATTCTTCCCGCGGTTGTCAAGAAAGACGGCGCGGTGCTCGTCATGCAGAACGGCTTCGGCTACGAGGAGCAGGTCGCCAAAATCGTTGGGCCCGAACGCGTGCTCGGCGTTCTCTGTTTCATCTGCTCGAACAAAACCGGCCCTGGCCATATTATGCATCTTGATTTCGGGCATGTCACCGTAGCCCAGTTTACAAAAGACGATACGCCGAGCGGCATCACCCCGCTCATCAAGGAAGTCGCCGCCGATTTCACCAGGGCCGGGATCACCGTGCATACGGCGCCCGACCTCGGCACGGCGCGGTGGAAAAAGCTGGTGTGGAACATCCCCTACAGCGGGCTTTCGGTGGTGCTGTCCGCCTTGACGGATGCAATTAACAAAAACCCCCAGTCGCGGGAACTCGTCGTCAATCTCATGCACGAAGTGCGCGCGGCCGCAAGGGCCTGCGGCCACCCGATTGAGGAGGGATTTGTCGCCAAGATGATTTCCGACACCGATTCCATGACGCCCTACCGCACGAGCATGATAATTGACTATAAGGAAAAAAGGCCGATGGAAGTTGAGGCGATATTCGGGAATCCTTTACAAGCAGCAAAAAAGGCGGGAGCAAAAATGCCGCTGGTGGAGATGCTGTATCAGGAGTTGAAGTTTATGGATGAGAATAATAAATAATTAAAAATAGAGTTGTTCGTTCCCCCGCCTCGCCCAATTAGTGCGAGGCGGGAGGATTCGCCGCTCGTGCTGTCCGAGCCCGCTCATCTTATTTTTTCCGTGCCGGGTGAGTTTCACAAGCGGCCCGAGTGCCGACCTGAAAAACAGTCCACGCAATCCGCCCCGATTCATATCTTCACCATAATATTATTCCCTTTAATCGATTATCATCCCGCTTTGCCTGTTCCTGCCCGTCTTATTCCTTCTTCCCCTTCAACATAAACTCCACCCCGACGCCGAACTCAAACCCGCTTTCCTGGCCTGACAAAAATGCAAGCGTGAAATCCGCTCCCAGCATCCGGTTGAAAAACGTTCCGCCGGCGCCCAGGGAGAACCGGCTCACGCGCTGGTCGCTCCCGAAGGCAAGGCTGTACTCGCCGTTGTCATTGGAAAACTGGGAGCGCGCCTCCACGGGCGTGAACTGCCGGAATTCGTCCCCGTGGTACTGGCCCCAGCGCGAGTTGAGGCGCATGTTGTCGTAGCCGAGGCGGCAGAATGCCTCAACGGACTTGGGAATGCGCAGGCCGGGCACCGCATTCACATTTCCTTCGAGCCCAAGCCCGATGTAATCGTAGCCGCGGCTCTTGCCCGGCGTGTTCGCGCCCGCGCCAAACGAGGCCCAGAAAAATTCGTGGCCGTATTCGAACCATGCTTTTCCGTAGGTTTGCAGAAGCGAAGATGCTCCGATCCCCAAAGTAAACGACGAAAACGCCCAGTTGGTGTCGCCGCGGGCCGGACCGTACTGCAGCGGATAGTTCTTTGGACCCGGCGCATAGTCCTGGATTTTATTTCGCCAGTATTCCATCGACAGCGCAGGCTGATAGGTGAATCCCGCGTACCCGATTTTTCCGATGGTGTTCCACTGCCACGAAACGCTGTCGCCCACGAGCGCGTCCTCGTTGCCGTCCGGCTTCTGCGGCGCCATGCCCTTGGTCACGTACACAAAATGGTTTGACGCGATGTCGAGGTTGAAATTGCTCTGCACCGGCACGCCTTCCGTGCCGATGTTCACGTCGCCGCCGTACGAGGGAATGGTGCCGTAAAAAAAACGGTCTTCGAAGGTGTTGGTGAGGTCCCTGAGCGAGTCGAGGTTTCCCGTTGCGCCGCCGTGGATCCCGATCCTCACGAGCGGGTGCACCTGGCTGCCAAGATACGCCGAAAGCCGCGTGAGCCCCATCACGGTGCGCGAATCCTGGCCGGCCGATGTGGTGAGCGTTCCGGTGTATCCGGTTGCGACGATGCCGAACCGCATGTATTTTGCGGGCGTTTCCGCCGCGACCGTGACGCCGAACCGGTGTAGCGGCGCAAGCGAAAGCGTCTGGCCCGCCGATGTCCGCTCGAGCCATGCCGGCTCGTAATCGAACATGAGGTAGAGAATGTCCCTTTTCCCCACTGTCAATTCCGGAATCACCGGTACGTTCGACGATTCGCTGCCGCTGTCGGCGGTTTTCGCGTTTACAAGGGAGAGCATGTTCCAGCCCAGTTCCAGGTGCACGCTGCTGCTCTCTTTTTCAAAAATCCCGAGCGGAGAGCCGAAGGCGTCGTATTCGTTGTAAGCGTCGGGGTCGGTGAAGCGCGGTGTTCCATAGGCCTGGTCGGAAATGGGCCTTGAAGAAAGGAGGCCGGTTTCGGAGACGCCGGCCCAGGCTGAAAACGCGATTATCAGGATAAAAAATAATGGCATATTCTTTTTCTCCGGATGAATAACAAGGCATTGCCGTCTCGTTCCCAATATAAACAATGCGCCGACTCGATTGCCTTGGGCATTGTCAAAACGTATTTATTTATCACTGTAGTTATTTCAGTGAGGTCCTCAATGAAAATTCTCATGATCCTCGGCCATCCTGACAAAAACAGTTTCAACCACGCCATTGCCGCCGCGGCCATGGACACCTTGGAGGCAAACGGGCACACCGTATTGTTCCACGACCTTTACGAGGAGAGATTCGACCCGGCCCTTCCCTCCCAGGAAATCGCTGACCAGGCAATTTTGCCCACGGATATCGAACTGCATTGCAGGGACGCGGCAGCGGCCGACGGCATGGTGATCGTGCACCCCAACTGGTGGGAACAGCCGCCCGCAATTGTCAAGGGATGGGTCGACCGGGTGCTGCGGCCGGGCGTGGCCTACAGGTTTCTTGATGGCGATAGCGGCGCGGGCACCCCCGTCGGCCTTCTCAAGGCGAAATGCGCCGTGGTGTTCAACACATCGAACACGCCTGAAAAACGGGAGCGCAAAGTATTCGGCGACCCTCTTGAGATGCTTTGGAAGAATTGCATTTTTAATTTATGCGGAGTGAATAAATTTTACCGGAAGATGTTCCGCGTGGTCGTGACCAGCACCATGGAACAGCGACAGGCGTGGCTGGGAGAGGTAAGGGACAGTATCGATCGATATTTCTCAGCTGACGAGAAAATTAAGAAATAATGCATGGCCTACAAAACGCCGTCGCGGTCCGGCAGGAACACTTCCGTCAGAATGGCGCTTATCGCCGCGAAAAAGGTGAAAAGAAAAATGCGCCATAAAAATCCGGTGAGCAGGTGAATGGCATCCGTCTGCACGGAACCCAGAAAAACTGAAGTCATCGTCGCAAGAATTCCTATTAGCAAACCTGCAACCGCCGCCGATACGATGCGCATCTGAAGCGCTGCGCCGCCGGCCCCGAGCGTGACGGCCGCGCCCGCGATGAACGGCACGACGACGAGGGGCAAAACTATCCCCTTGAACGCGGGAAGATGATGGGAGCCGCTTTGAAAGAAATATTCGGCCGCGCCCATTACCGCGGCGCCGCAAATTGCCCACGCAACGGCATGCCAGCGCCGGGGAGGCAGCGCTGCGCGCTGCTTTTCACGGCGGGCCACCCTGCTCCTTATTGTCAATGGCCAATTGTAAAAGAAGCCGAACACCCAATGCTCCAGAAGCGCGCCGCTCTCGCCGAACACGGGCACGATGTGCACCGCGCCGGTCGCCCAGTGAACGGCCATGAACCGGGCAAGCACCGGATACCGGTACGCCATCTGGATGGGAAACGCCAGATACCCGACATATTTGAAAAAGGCCAGCACGAGCGCGATATTGTAGTCCCTGACGTTGCGTTCCCTGATGACAAGGTACAGCACGTAAATGCCCCGCGCGATTGATCCGGGGGAAACGGGGATCACCTGGAACAGGGCGACGATGCCCGCACCCACCGCCCAGGCCTGCGCCCGGGGCATTTCGGGGTGCGAGAGCACATACCAGACGGCGAGCGCGATGGCCACGACATGGGTGGTGGGCATCAAACAGATGTGAACGGCAAGACTCTTGAGGTACTTCTGTATGAAAGGCTCCTTCACCTGCGATATAATCGTACCGGCGTCCTCTTCGCTGATCTGCCGCGTCTCGCGGCCCTCGGCCACCATGTCAAGGAGCCACCGCTCGCGCGCGGCGCTGATGAAGAAAAGCCGGAATGGCCGGACAAAGATATAGTCGAGCCGGTCCTTGGCGTATTCCCGGTTTGTCAGGAATTTATGGAGGACAGCGGGCAAGAGCGACAGGCAGCAGTGGAAAAGGAAAAGGCCGAACGACGACGCAACGGCCCGGGCCTCGCGCTCGTCAATGCGGCCCGCCCGGTGCCATGCAGCCGCCATTTCCAGCATTTTGCCCCTGACCACGGCGCCGAGGTATTTCGTATTTGTCAACAGCAACGAATAGTGGCGCCGCCAGCCCTCATGGGACCACAGCCGGCGCACGATTTTTCCCGCAACCGGGACGCATCCGATCAGGCTGAAAAGGACGGTTTTAAGCTTGTTTTTTCGAAGAGCAAGCTCTCCTGCCGTGTCAACCACGTGCCGGACGCCCCACCCGGTGACCGCGCTGTCAAGCATTGTTTTCCAGAGGCGGCCGCTGCAAAATATCCTGAAATGATGGTGCGTGATGTCCGCGACCGAATCGCGGTAGATCGCCTCGGCGGTCTTGAGTTCATCAAGTAGCCCGTTCATGTCCTGGAACTGTTCCCGGTGCGATGCCACGAACGTCTCGAGCTTTTTCACATCGCCGCGGTCGAACTGGACAATGCTGCCGCGGGCAAGCCCTTTCAAAATCAGAATAACGTCGCCGGGGCTCATGGGTAAAAAGGGCAGAAGCGCAAGTCCCGCCCTGAAATCGACGGCCACAAGCCCGCGGGAGGGCTCGTTGTCGGTTTCGAGGCGCTTGAGGCAGTTGGGCTGGCTCTTCCAGGTGCTCCATTCGTACTGCCGCGCGAATTCATGAGCGCCGACATCATGCAAAAGCGAAACGAAATCGGCCATGAACCTTTTTTTCGACCGGTATTCAGGCGATCCGAGTTTCATTTCGTCAACCTTGCCGTGCCGCGCCCAGAGTCCGAGAAGGTCCATGCGCTCGTCAATTTCCAGCCGCCAGGTGCGGCCCGCGATCCAGTCGCTCATCTCCCCCATGCTGCCGAGTGCTGCGTCGGCAAAGATCGCGTGAACGTCGTTGACCATGCGTTCGTCGCCGAACCGCACGCGGGCCGCCCTGCGTATGAACTTCTGCCACAGCGCGCCGCTTTTTGCCGCGGCCGGATTGCATTGGAGCTGAAAGGCCCCCTGAAACCCGACCGCATAGAGCGCATCGCGGAACCATTTTGAGAACGCCGAGGGCGGGATGAAGATTTTCAAGGCATACGCGCCGCCCACGGTAATGCCGGAAATTCCCTGCGGTCCCAGGCTCTCCACGCGCACCTTGTAAACCTGGCCCGCAAAACCGCCGCCCGCAAAACGCTCCACCCTCAGGTCGGCGCGGCATTTTTTTTGGGCGCCATGTGCGGCAACGGGCTCCATGTCGTAGGACAGGAGTGCCCCCTCGTCGTAGCGCGAAACAGGCGCGGGCCGGTGCAGGCCCAAATTGCAATATGCCCGTTCGAGTTCCCGGCACAATGTGGGAGAATATGAATCGGTCACCGGTGTATTTCCTTTTTGTAAATCGCCTTATAAGCAAGAGTATTTATTTGATCGGCCGAAGATTTCAAAAAATAGTATTTTTGGCGCGACAATTTGCGGTTATTATCGGATTTTATTAAAGTTGACCATAAAAAATTGAAAATTCTTTTTAAGGGGGACCGTCTCCCCCTCTTTGGCGCCGGAGTCTCGTGGTATGCGTAGACCAGAGTGGCTGGCGAACCACAGTGACCGCCGGCGTGCGGCATCTCGATACTCCGCTCCAAGGAGCGGCTACTCGATGACCGCGCGACGAGGAGGCCGCAACGAGGGATTTCGCGCGCCCAACTTGAAAGGGCGCGCAATGCGACTTCCCCCGCCAGATATATCTTTCATTGCTTTATTCCCCTACTTCTTTGCCCATTCTATAGATATCATATATATTTAATAGGTTTTTCTCCAGAAAATCCAGAAAATGGAACCCATAAAACCATCCGGCGGTGGCAAGGGAATGGTATGCCCATAAAAAGCATGACAGGCTTTGGCCAAGCGGAAATGCATACGGCTTCGGGCACGTTCAGGGTGGAGCTGCGCGCGGTCAACAACCGGTTTCTCGACCTGCAGATCCGTCAGCCCAAGTCACTTTCCAACCTTGAGCAGAAGATTAAAACCACCATCTCCGAGACAATACCGCGCGGCAGCGTGTCGGTGTTCATCTCCTGCGACCGGGAAAACGGCGACGCGAAACTCACCTGGGACAAGGCATCGGTGGAGAATTATCTGCGGATCTTCCGGGAAATAAAGAGGAAATACAAGCTTGCCGGCGATGCGACCCTGAGCGACCTGCTCCATTTCAGCGACTTCATAAAAGCAGAATCGGTGCAGGCTGATGAAAAAACGATATGGAAGCATTTCAGCCCGGTGCTTTCCAAGGCCATTGAGAATTTCCAGCGCTCGCGCGCTGACGAGGGCGAGCACCTGATCCGCGACCTGAAAAAAACGCTCGACGCCGTTTCACGCCTTTTAAAGGACGTGGAGGCGCGCGCGCCGCACCGCATCGAGGAGTATTCAAAGGAGCTTTCGAAACGCATCCAGAAGCTGCTTGCCGGCCCGGCCGACGAGGCGCGGCTGGCGCAGGAAGTGGCGCTCATGGCAGACAAGATGGACATTTCGGAGGAATGCACCCGGCTGCGCGCGCACATTAATGCGTTTGTCAAGGACTTCGCCAGCAGCGAGCCGGTGGGCAAGCGCATGAACTTCCTGTTGCAGGAGATGAACCGGGAGGCCAACACCATCGGCTCCAAGGCCAACGACACCGAGATATCGCACCTATCGGTGACCCTCAAGGAAAACATCGAGAAAATACGGGAACAGATCCAGAACATAGAATAAATGCGCGCGGCGCGCGCCGCGCAAGGAGGAGCAATGCTCGAACAGGAACTTGACGAACTGGAAAAACGGGGCATCAACCGGTACAAGGCCGTGATCATGGCCGCCCAGGAGGCCCGCTTCATCAACGACCAGATCCGGCTCGGCATCGTGAAGCCCGAGGACAAGCCAACCACGTCCGCGCTCAAGCGGCTGTTCGAGGGCCGGGTCGTCGAGAACGAGGAAAACGAGGCAGAAGGATAGGAAGAAAAGAGTGGCCGCAGAGACACAGAGCACAGAGAAAAATAAAATAGAGTTGGAAGTTGAAGGGTGAAAGTTGAAAGCAACGAAAAGAGCAAAGCACATTTAACTTTCAACTTCCAACTTTAAACTGTTTGCCATCCCTGTGTCCTCTTTGCCTCTGCGGCGATTTTATTTTATCGTCAGATAAATCTGCTGGAGAAACTATCCCATGGAACCCGTCCAGCGCATCGTCCTCGGCATCACCGGCGGCATCGCCGCCTACAAGATGCCGCAGCTCCTACGGCTCCTTTCGAAAAACGGCATCAGCGCCAAGGTCGTGCTCACCCAGAGCGCCCGCCCGCTCGTGGGCGAGGAGGCGCTGCGCGTCGTGTCGGGCAATCCCGTGTACTGCGAGGACGTCCCCGCCGGTCACGACATGGCGCACATCGAGCTTGCCAAATGGGGACAGCTCCTGCTTGTGTGCCCGGCAACCGCCAACACCATCGCCAAGATCGCGAACGGCATCGCCGACAACCTGCTTACCACGCTCGCCCTCTCGTTTGAACACCGCACCATAATCGCGCCCGCCATGAACACCGCCATGTGGAACAACAGGGCCACGCAGGACAACATCGCCGCTCTCAGGGCGCGCGGCTGCACCGTGCTGCCTGTTGACGAAGGGGAACTCGCGTGCGGCGACGAGGGCCCGGGCCGGCTGCTGCCGCTCGAGACGATCGTTGAACGGGTGCGCGGCGCGGGGCGGCCGCGGCCGCTTGCCGGCAAAAAGGTGCTCATCTCGTCGGGCCCCACGAGCGAGGCGCTTGACGCGGTGCGCGTGATCTCCAACCGCTCGTCGGGCAAGATGGGTGCCGCGCTCGCCGCCGCGGCCCTTTCCGCGGGTGCGGACGTGTGCGTGGTGTCGGGACCGGCCGTCGCGCCGCTGCCGGCCGGCTGCCGTGTTGTGCGCGTCTTCACCGCGCTCGAGATGAAGGCCGCGCTCGAAAAGGAATTCAGGTCATGCGACATTTGCATCATGGCCGCGGCCGTGGGCGATTTCAGGCCCAAGGAGGTGGTGCAGGGGAAAAAGCACCGCAGCGGCGCCGCTTCGTGGACCGTGGAGCTCCTGCCCAATCCCGACATCGCCGAAGGCCTGGGAAAAAAGAAAAAGCGCCAGATCCTGGTCGGTTTTTCCCTTGAAACCAAGGCCGACGAAGTTGCCGCGCGCGTCAAGATGAAAAAGAAAAACTGCGACATGATGGTGGTCAACGCGGTGGAATCGGCCATGGAGGCCGACGCCGCGAGCGCGGCCATCATTTACAAAAACAAACCGGCGCAGCACCTTCCCCGCGCAGACAAACGCGAACTCGCTGAGAAAATCATGGCCAGCATCATCACGCTCATGGGGCCTTCGCATGGATGACCTGCGCGTTTTGGCGGCCGCCTATGTCGCGCAGCAGCGGGAAATGGGCATGCCCGATATTATTTGCGGCCCCGGCGCAAGCGCCACGGCGCTGCTGAGGGCGTTTGACAAGAGCGACTCCGGCCGTCCGCAGCCGGCTTCCCCTTCCCCGCAGAAAAAATCGCCCGCCGGCCCCGTGCAACAAAAGACCTCCTCACCGCGGCTTCTGCCCGTCTCGCATCTCATTGGGGCAAGAAAAAAAACCTTTCCCTCCCCCGCCGCCCCGGCGGCGGAAAACGATCCCGTGCGGCAGGCGCTTGCCGAACTCTTTCACGCCACGAAAAACTGCATGGAATGCGGCCTGGGAAAGACCCGCACGAAGTTCGTGTTCGGCACCGGCAACCCGCGCGCGAGGCTCATGATCGTGGGCGAGGCGCCGGGGCGCGACGAGGACCTGCAGGGCCTGCCGTTCGTGGGCGCTGCCGGCGAGCTGCTCACCAAGATGCTCGCCGCGATCGACCTTGACAGAAAGAAACACGTGTTCATCGCCAACGTGCTCAAGTGCCGGCCGCCCGACAATCGGACCCCCGAATCATCGGAAATCCTCGCGTGCGGCAGGATCCTTTCGGGCCAGATCGACATCATCAAGCCCACTGCGCTGCTGCTCATGGGCAGGACTGCGGCCCAGGCACTGCTCAACACCTCCGAAAGTCTTGGCGCGCTGCGCGGCAAACAGCATTTTGTTGCAGGGATCCCCGCCTTTGTCACATATCATCCGGCCGCGCTCCTGCACAACCCGGCCAACAAGACCCCGGCGTGGGAAGACCTCAAGAAGCTCAAAATTATTTTTTCCGAACTGGGTGTATATGCTGCAAGTGAGAACGAGCGAACCGTTTACAACAGATAAGATCCCGCCGCAGGCGCTCGAGGTGGAGCGCACCGTGCTCGGCTCCATGCTCATCGACCAGGTGGCGGCCGACACGGCCATGACCCTGATCAAGGAAGACTGCTTTTACGCCACGCAGAACCGGTATATATTCCAGTGCCTCGCAGCGATGTCGGAAAAGAACATCCCCTTCGACATCCTCACCCTTGCCGAGGAGCTCAAGAAGCGCAGCCTGCTCGAAGCCGTGGGCGCCGAGCCGTACCTTTCGGAGCTCGTTTCGAGCGTGGCGACGTCGGCGAACGTCGAGCACCACTGCCGCATCCTCATTGAAAAATCGACATTACGCCAGCTCATCACCACGGCCGGCGAGATCACCACCGAGTGCTTCTCCGCCGACGCCGAGGCGCCCGTCGTGCTCGACACCGCCATGGGAAAAGTGTTCGGCATTTCCGAGGCGCGCATCAAGAACACGTTCGAGTCGCTCAACGACCTCCTGCCCAGGACCTTCAAGGACATAGAAAATTATTCCAAGGGCGGCGTGCAGGGCGTGCCCACCGGATTCAAGGACCTCGACGAGATCACGTCGGGCCTGCAGAAGGGCGACTTCATCGTCGTGGCGGGCAGGCCGTCCATGGGAAAGACCGCGTTCGCCCTGTCCATCGCGCTGCACGCCTCGGTGGCCGCCAAATACTGCACCGCCATTTTCTCGCTTGAAATGTCGAAGGCGCAGCTCGCGCAGCGCATGCTGTGCGGCGAGGCGCGCATCGACATGCACGCACTGCGCAGCGGCAAGCTGCCGCAGCGCGAGCTGCCCAAGCTCGCCATCGCGGCGGGGCCGCTCGCCGAGGCGCCGCTCTTCATCGATGACACGCCCGGCATCACCGTGCTCGAGTTGCGCGCAAAGGTGCGGCGGCTCAAGGCAAAGCAGAAGCTTTCGCTCGTCATCGTGGATTATCTCCAGCTCATGGACTCGTCGATACGCATGGAAAACCGGCAGCAGGAGATTTCGCAGATCTCACGCTCCTTAAAGAGCATCGCCAAGGAGCTCGAGGTGCCGGTGATCGCGCTCTCGCAGCTGTCGCGCGCGCCCGAGCAGCGCGGCGGCGATCACCGGCCGCAGCTTTCCGACCTGCGCGAATCGGGCGCGATCGAGCAGGACGCCGACGTGGTGATGTTCGTGTTCAGGGAGGAATTCTACGCCAAGGACGACCCGACCAAGCAGGGCATCGCCGAGATCATCGTTGGCAAGCAGCGCAACGGCCCCACCGGGGTGGTCAATCTTGCCTTTGTCAAGCAATATGCCCGCTTCGAGAATCTCGCCGTGCCGCACGGCGACGAGGGGGCGCAATTCTGATGACCGCCGTGAGCATGGTCTCCCAGGTCGGGCGCGGCTTTTTTGCCCTCGTGGCCGGCGGCAAGACGTTTCTCGCCCATGTGGCCCGCATGGCCGCGCTGGTCGTGAGCATCTTCTCCCGCGTTCCCCTTATCGTGAAAAACGTCCCCATCTCCATCGAGCAGATGTACGGGATCGGCATCGACTCGCTGCCACTCGTCTCGGTTATCGCGATCTTCATCGGCGCCACCACGGTCACGCAGGGGGTGTACCAGTTTTCTGGTTTCGTCCCGCTCAAGTTTCTCGGCCTCGCGGTGTGCAAGACGCTCATCAATGAGATAGGCCCGGTGTTCACAAGCATGGTGGTGGCCGGCCGCATCGCCACGGCCATCGCCGCCGAAGTCGGCTCCATGAAGACCGGCGAGCAGCTCGACGCCATGCAGTGCCTCAACCTCGACCCGGTGCGCTACCTGTACATGCCCAAGATGATCGCGTGCATGATCATGGTTCCCATGCTCGTGATCTGGAGCGAGCTGATCGCTTTCATCAGCTCCATCTTCACGGTGATCTTCTCGGTGAAGATGACGCTGTTCGTCTATATCAACGGGCTCAAATTCCTGTTCAACCCAAGCGACCTTATCCTGGGCGTGGTGAAGACGTCGGTATTCGGCGCCATCATCGCGCTCACGGGGTGTCATTTCGGCCTCGAAACCAGGGGCGGCGCCGAGGGTGTGGGGAATTCCACCACCAAGGCGGTGATGACCGCGTTCGTGCTGATACTGGTTTTTGATTTTGTGATCGCGTTTATTGTGTGGTGATTTTAGAAGAATACATTACCTATTTTTATGGAGGACGCCTCACCCCTTCTCCCCTGGTCCGAAGGGCGGGGTGATGAGGTGGGGCGCAAACGATCAGGCAAAAAAATCCATGCTCAAGATAGAACACCTCAAGAAACGCTTTGGCAACCAGCTCGTGCTCGACGACGTCAACCTCGAAATCAACGTCGGCGAGGTGGTGTGCATCATCGGCCAGAGCGGCGGCGGCAAGAGCGTGATCCTCAAGCACATCATCGGCCTCATGATCCCGGACGGCGGCCGCATTCTTCTTGACGGGGAAGAAATATCCTCCCCCACCAAAAGGCCTTCCGATTTCGACAAGGTGCGCAACCGCCTCGGCATGCTGTTCCAGGGCGCCGCCCTGTTCGACTCCAAGAGCGTGGGCGAGAACATCGCGTTCCCCCTGCGCGAGCACACCTCGTTTACGGAGGAGAAGATCAGCGGCATCGTGGCCGAAGCGCTCGAAATGGTGGGGCTTCAGCAGAGCTTCCAGTACAAGATGCCCTCCGAGCTGTCGGGCGGCATGAAGAGCCGCGTGGGCCTCGCGCGCGCGCTCGTCATGAAGCCCGAGATCATGCTCTACGACGAGCCCACGAGCGCGCTCGATCCCATCATGACCGACAAGATCAACGACCTCATCCTGTCCCTGCGCAACAAGCTCAAGATGACCTCGGTGGTGGTGTCGCACGACATCGCCTCGGCGTACAAGATCGCCGACAAGATGGCCATGATTTACGAAGGGAGAATCATCTTCTTCGGCACGCCGGCGGAAATCCGCGCGTCGCGCAACCCGTACATCCAGCAGTTCATCCGCGGACAGCGCAAGCTGCAGTACGCCGTCGGCTCCAAGGACGAGGAGGAATCGGCGCTCCAGAAAACGGTGGACATCGACGAGATAAAACAGCGCGTCACGCTCGACCGTCGTTTGCGGCGTGACAAGAGCTTCGACGCCGCCGCGCGCGACGCGCTCACCGGCCTCATGGGGTTCGAGCAGTTCTCGGCGGTGCTCAAGGACGAGATCGAGCGCTCGATCGGCGACCGCGAACCCATGGCGCTCGCCCTGTTCGGCCTCGACCGGCTCAGGGAGATCGGCGACAAATATGGCCAGGAATTCTGCGGCACCATAATACGCGAAGTGGGCAGGAAAATCGGGCTCAGCATCCGCGGCACCGACAGCGCGGGCCGCTTTTCGAGCGACGAGTTCGCCCTCATCCTCACCAAGACCGACCCGGCGGTCCTTGACAAGACCGTTGAGCACATCAGGAAACGCATTATGGAGATCTCGGTGAGAACGCCGGTCGGCGAGAACGTCCACCCGGTGCTGAGCGTGGGGGTCGCCCTGTGCGGAGAGACCACGGCTTCGGCGGAGGTGCTCACCCACACCGCGGGACAGGCACTCAGCCTCGCCCGCCAGCGCGGCGGCGACCGTGTGGAGATCGCGGCGATTCCGAAATCGCAAGAATAAAAACTGCCACGGAGACACAGAGAGCACAGAGATAATTAACAGTTTAAAGTTGGAAGTTAAAAGTGCTTTGTTCTTTTCGATACTTTCAACTCTCAACATTCAACTTCCAACTCTATCTTATTTTTCTCCGTGCCTCCGTGTCCCAGTGCTCTTCCCAACCATGAACAAAAAACCCTCAACCGTCTTCGTGTGCAGCAACTGCGGCCAGGACTTTGCCAAATGGCTCGGCCGCTGCACCAACTGCGGCGCATGGGACACCATCACCGAGATGCGGGGGATCAAGGCGACGCCGTCGTCACGGCCGGCGGCCGGCGAGCGCGCCCCGATCGTTGAATTCTCAAATTGCAAGGCCGACGAATCGACCCGCATCCGGGGCGCGTTCCCCGAAATAGACCGCGTGCTGGGCGGCGGCCTCATACCCGGCGCGCTCATCCTGCTCGGCGGCGATCCCGGCATCGGCAAATCAACGCTGCTGCTGCAACTGCTCGCCTCGTGGGCGAAACAGGGCAAAAAGGCGCTTTACATTTCCGGCGAGGAATCCTCCGAGCAGATTTTTCTGCGCGCCGGACGCCTCGGCGTTGCCGACGCGCCTCTGCAGATGCTCACCGAAACGTGCATCGAAGCCATCATGGAGAAACTGGAAGAGGCGAGGCCTTCCATCGTGGTGATCGACTCGATCCAGACCATGTTCTCCGACCTGCTCGAAAGCGCGCCGGGCAGCGTGTCGCAGGTGCGCGAGTGCGCGTCCATGCTGCTCCGTTTTGCAAAGCAGCACGCGACCGCGGTCGTGCTCATCGGCCATGTCACCAAGGACGGCTCCATCGCGGGCCCGCGCGTGCTCGAGCACATGGTCGACACCGTGCTGTATTTCGAGGGCGATTCGCATTACCAGTACCGCATCGTGCGGGCCGTGAAGAACCGCTACGGCCCCAGCGGCGAGATCGCCATTTTCTCCATGAGCGACCGCGGGCTCAAGGAGATAACCAACCCGTCGGAGTTCTTTCTGCTCAACCGCGCCAACCCCCAGGTGGGCACCGCCGTAGTGCCGGTGCTCGAGGGTACCAGGGTGCTCATCGTCGAGGTGCAGTCGCTTGTCAACAAGTCGCATTTCGGCCTGCCCCAGCGCGTGGCATCGGGCATCAATCCGAAAAAACTTTCACTGCTGCTCGCCGTTCTGGAGCGCTTCGGCGGCTTCGCGCTCGGCGAATACGACATTTTTTTCAACATCGCGGGCGGGCTCACGGTGGCCGAGCCGGCCGTGGACCTCGGCGTCGCCGCCTCGATCATCTCCTCATTCAACAACAAACCGCTCGCCAAGGAGCTCGCGTTTGTCGGCGAGCTCGGCCTCGGCGGTGAAATACGGCCCGTCAACAACATGCCGCTTCGGCTCCGGGAACTCTCGCGCATGGGGTTTTCCCGCTGCGTGGTGCCGAAGCCGCATAAAAAGGCCGACTGGACGGATGCGAAGAACGGGATTGAGTTGATTGAGTGCGGGAAGATCGGAGAGGTAAGGCAGGTTATTTTTTAAACATTGGTTCGCTGCCTCACCTTGATTTCATTCCAATTTTTTCTTTAAAAGACCACCCGTATGACCGGCTTGAAAAACAAGCCCATGAATGATAATAAGGAACAATACACCTTGTGCCATAACTCAATCAAATAGAGCTTCCGACTTTAGACCAAAATTGCACATTAACAAATGATAGTTTTCACAGGAAAATTACTCACCACATTTTGTCATGCTATCCAATGCCGAGGCATTCAATTCCCCTGAGCGACACTATTTCATGGTTATTGCACGGACACAGTAAAAGCCTTGGCCGCACTCCTCTTGTTTCCGGCCTTGTCGACCGCCGTAACGTTCCAGGTGTGCGTCCCGGCCGAAACCGTGCCGACGGTATAGGTCGCAAGAGGAAGTCCGTACGCCTGGAATTCATACAAAGAACTTCCCCACGCCGTAGCGCGTTTGACGCAAAAAATTCGGATATATCTTCCCATCGCGTTGAGGCCGCGGATTGTTTCGGTGCCGCCTTTTCCCGCGGTCGTTTGATACACCGATTTTCCCGTCCAGTTCGAGGTGTCGTTCGAAACGTCCAGCTCGTAGGACGAAGCATAGGCCGCTTCCCATACAAGCGTCACCGAATCGATACGGGCGGGCGCCCCCAGATCGACGCACAGCCACTGGCTGTCGGCCCACGAGCTTTCCCAGCGCGTCGACAGACTGCCGTCAACCGCGTTTGCCGCACCATTGCCCTGGTTGGTCGAAGAAGCGAAGGCGGTTTTGCCCAGGGCCAGATTTCCGTATGAGGCGGTGCCGGAATCGGCGTTTACATCCGCCACTACGTTTCCGTCAAGAGCCAGTTCGTAATGATCCATGCCGGTTCCATTGTCAGAGGCGGTTTGCCAGTAAAAATTAACGGCCGGTCCAGCGACTGCCGAATTATCCGACGGGCTGACAAGGGAGAACGGCGACGGCGGAATCGTGTCTGAATAGGTAAATGTCCATTTCGCCGATGAAGTGGTCAGATTGACCCAGTTGACCGCGGTTATGTACCATTGGTACGATCCCGGGGAAATGGCGGTGAAGGCATACGCTGTGTCGGTTGTCGAGGCGATTTTACTGTTGTTGACGTAGACGTCGTACCGCTGGATTCCCGATTGCGGGTCCGAGCTTTTGTTCCATACGAGTACCGGTTTGGTACTCTGGACGGTTTGACCGTTTGCAGGCATAACCAGGCCGAACGCAAGGGGCGGCGTGGAATCGTTGAAGCCCTGGTCGACGGCGCCGACCTGGACGCCGCTCGAATCCACGGTTCCGCTCCAGTTTATTTTGATCCTGCGATCGAACGTACCGCTTCCGATGCGCGAGAACGGCTCGGTCGCCCCGTTAACCGTCACGGCAACGGTGGTGGCGGGCAGGAACCTGTCCGAAATGTACAGCGACGAGACTTTCTGCGGTTTGTCAAAACGTACGGTGATGTTCTGGTTCTGGTTCGTGCTCCCGCTTTCTTTGTAGGAAATGGTGCCGTAGGACCCCGGAACGCAAAACAGCGCGTTGTCGAGTTCGTGGTTCATGGAGGAGCCCCACTTGTCGGTGGTGGACGGAAGTTTCGGCTCGACGTACAATTCATCGGTGTACGCGTTAAACCAGAAACCGATAAGAGAGTAATAATTGCGCCATACCACCGGCATGCTTACGTAAAAACTGTGCCCGCTCCAGTCGGTTGAGGCGAAATTGTCGCCGGGCCCGTTGTAAACCAGATAAATCCCGCCGTCGAAAACCCTGTTGCGGTTTTCGAAATACCGGTTGTAGAAATCCCTCTGGATTGCCCTCCACTCAGCCACCCTGTTTGTGGTGAGGCATGCGCCGCCCAGATGTCCGAGAATATAGGGAACCCAACCCTCATTTTCGCCGTCCGAACCCGCAGCCGCCATCCCCAGACTAAGCGGCTGCCAGAAATTGTTCAATAGATAGCTGAACGTGTTGTTGATCTCATCGTCGCCGAACATCTGGTCTTTGTGAAAATACAGCGACATCCACAGCCCGGCAAACGGCGTCTCCTGGTTTGCGGTCATGGAGGCAGACGGATTCGCCAGATACCGCGCCCTGAAGGAGGCAACGCCGGCGGTGTATGCTTTTGCAAAGCTGTTCTGCAATGCAGTGTCGCCGTAAATTCCGGCCATTTCCGCAACGATTTCGAATACCGTAAGGGCCAGTCCGGAATTGTAAAGATCGTGGTCCTGCGGGCCCTTGTCGTAGGTTGCCCCGGTGCCCTGGAACGTGAAGGGATATGTTGTATTCGCGTTAAGGCTCGATGCCATTTTGTAAAGACGCTGCGCGGTCCGCTTGAAATACGGCCAGAGGGCGTCCATACGCGCCTTGTCGCCGGTCGCGACGAAGGATTCGTACATGCCGAACAGGAACCCGCAATCGAGGTCGGCCCAGTTGGGGCCGCCCCATCCGTGGTAGCCGGGCGCGTCCCACAGGCAGGTTTTGTGATCGGTCACCTGACCGGCGCCGGGGATGAAATCGTGTGAGATCTGGCCGTCGTCATCGCCGCCCACCATCTCGGTGCGCGCCCAGTATTCCATCTGTGAAGCGTTGGGCCAGGAAAACATAGGGCCGTTGATGCGCCATATTTCGGAACCGAACGCGTGCCACCCCTGGTCCATCTGGCCGAACCACGTGTAGACGCCTTCCCATTCGCTGTAACGGCCGTCTTTCGTATAGATGCTGCTGTTTGACCACGTTGTCTGGTCGAGCGTGGTGTTCACGATCCAGTCGGGAACGTTGGACCCGCGGAAGCGCTCAACGAATTGCACGGCGCGCGATTCAAAATCGCTGAAATCGTCAAGACCTGCCTGGGCAAAGAATTGCGCACTGGTCCCGATGTTCGAATAATAATACCCGGCCGGATCATCGGACTTGCACCACGAAAGGACGAACTCGATGTCCTTTTTCTCGCCCGGGCCGAGCGTAACTTTTGCCGCAACCATGTTGGCCGTGCCGGACAACGCGTTGTTGAGTGCGCCGGAGGCGAGAAAACCGGCGTCGTTTCCAACGCTCACGACAGCCGCAGGATCGCTGCTTTGGACAAAAAGCGCCTTGGACGGCGCCCCGCCCTCCGCGGCAAAGCCTTTTCCTGAAATAACGGCTGGCGTCTGGTCGGTGGAAATCTGGAACGCGCAGGCCGCATCCGCCGCGCTGCTGCCCAGATTGCGCAAAGTCAAGTGGTAGAACGCGACCGGCCATGTCATTTTCGTCTGGTCCGCAGGATTGTACGGCGCGAACGCGGTGAGCGTCACCGACACGTTGTTCGTCGCGCCGAAATTCGCATATTCCACCGGGAAAATCGCGTCGTCGTCGTATCGGTTGGCGGCGTTCCAAGTCCGCTTGGCAGCAGACAATTTTGCGTTCGTCAAGATGGTCGTCCCTCGCTTGGTGTACAGTGAGAACTGCCAGTTCGGCTGCTGCACGTAATCCTCCTGGCCGGCGGGTGTTTTCGCCTGAAAAGCGAACTGGCCGTTCCACGGACAGAATTTCACCGCTCCCGCTCCCATGCCGCCGAGCGGCGCTCCGGTGGTGCCGTCGACCGCCTCGGCAACGGTAAAGCTGCAGGTGCTCGACACCTGGTCGCCAGCGGCGGTCCTTGCGACAACGCTCCATGAATGCGTTGCGAACGCTGTTGTCCCGGCAAAAGCCGTAATCGCAACTTCAGCAAATGTGACCCCGGCGGGAACACTGTCCGCCACGATGTTTCCGTCCACGTTCACCGCATACCCTGTGGCGCCGGCCATTGGATTCCATTCGAAAATTATCGAACCGCCCGGCGACTTGAACACGCGGGAATTGAAACCGGGGTATACGATGTCGAATGCGGCTTTTTGAAGGACAAAATCATATATCCCCGAATATGAATCTATTGAAGTCTGCGCTCCCTTGTATCCGGATGCGGTCACAATCAAAGTATCCACAGTGGCCGCACGCTTTGCGGCTGCAAGCGTGCTGAAGTCGCGGACGCGGACAAGGCCGCCCGATGTCATGCCTCTGTTCACGCGGGTAAATTTGCATACGGTAACTCTGGGGCCCACTTCCGCCTTCACCAAGAATACTTCCGAAGCAAGGCATGCTCCGCCCAGCCCCAGCCGGTATTCGCCGGGCGTAAGCGCTGTGTTGACGAGATCGGCGGCCAGCCTGCCTTTTAGATCGTACATTCGTATATGCACAATCTGAGTGGCTGCAAGGGCAAACAAAAGTGATTGGCCTCGGATTATAGGCGCGGTCGAGATGGCCCTTTCAAGCAGGGCAAAACGATTGGCCGTTGAAACAATATTGTAGGCGCCGGCTGAGTCCGTCGTCGCGTTGAAACCTGCATTTGCAAGACGTACCGAGGCGCCATGGATTCCCATTCCGCCTGCGTCTTTGACTGTTCCCGTAATGGAAATTGACTGGGCGTGCGAAAGGAAGAACATGCCGACCATCATCATGCAAAAAACGTCCGAACGATTTTTTGAGTTCATCTTATTTCTCCCACATTGTTTTCCATGAATTGCGGCAACCGTTCGCCGCGCCTTATTCCGCAATTACCGTTTTCTGCTCTTGATTCGTATATTCCACGAGCATATGCGTCGAATTATCACCCGTATTGAACCAAAACATGATTTTATCGCCGGACACGGTAAAGCAATCGGAAAACGAATATCGCAGCGCCGTGGGACGGATGTCGTTGTACTGCGACATTGCCTGTTCAATCATTCTGGCCTTTATTGCTCCCATTACCGTCTCCCTCGTGTAAAAGTTCCCCCATCATTCGAACCATCATCCTGCATATAATAATGTACCACCATTTCTGCTTGAAATCCATAGCGGAGAAAAACAATCGTATACATATTGTTTACAATATTTCTATATATATCATTTAGTTATACTTACATATAACAATAATTTAGATATTATGTTTACAGTGCGCGCAAAAAAACCGACATTGTTTGAGGAGCGATGCAAAAACGGTTTCACGGCATGGTGTTCCCCGGCGACGTCACCACGATATCGGAGGCGGCGATGCCGAACATATACATGTCGTCCATGTACAATGTGTCGTTTGTCAAGGCAAAGAACGAAATCGACGTTACGCCGCGCGACGCGCCCTGCCACGTGACGCCGCGTGCGGCGGTCTGGGACCCGGGCCTGGCCGCAAGGTCTGCGGATTTCATGGAAATCCGCTGCCACTCGGTCGGTATTGTAAATTCGTAGATGAACTCACCTTCTCCGGACCCGGATCCCACCGTGTCGGTATGGAACACCACCCGGAGCCGGCCCGAGCCTTTTGCGTAAAAGCTGAATTCGGTCATTTTAGAGAGATCATAGTAAACTTCCGGGACGCATATGTCAACCCCGATGCCGCCCGTGGGCGGACTGCCCGCGTTTTGCAGGGTGATGAAGATCCGGAGGCTTTTGCCGCGGAACGCGCCGGCGGTCACCATGCAGCTGTCGAACCCCGTTGGAAACACGGCGGGCGTCACGGTATTTCCGTCGGCGTTCGGACGCACGACCCACCGCCCGTCTCCCGTGCCTCCGGGCGCCGGAATCAATGTGTAAATTTCGTTGTGGGTCACGCCACCGGACAGCGGATTCTCGAAATCCTCGAAGAGCAAAGCGTTGTCCTGCTTTTCCACGGGAACGACGGTAAACGAACCGCTCAGGGAACCTTCATAAAAGGAATCGACCCCCTGCGTTCCCGCCGTTGTCTGTGCAAACTGCACATCGTTGATGTACGATGTATCGCCTGCGCCGGTCAACGGCGGGAGCGTGAGAAAGTCCACCGTTGACCCATGGATAAACGCGACATCGATTGCGGTGCGCGGAACGCTGGTCAGCGTGTAGTTACCGATGGTATCGGGGATAAACGTCCGGCCCATGCCCGGAACGGCAACGATTAAGGATTTCTGATCAGCGGCATTTGCGGCAACGATCCGCCCCCGTACCACCACGTCGGGAGTCAAGGCCAGGTCGGCAACGGCGGATGAGGAATCGTTGACAAGGAGGATTTTCTGCTGAATCGCAGAGCTGCCTGCGGCCGAATCCCTGCAGAAGACCGCGTATTTGCCGGCCTTGACGCTGTCGAAGCTGTAGGAGCCGTCCGATCCTGTTCGAACGGCTTTTAAAACCCTGCTGCTGTCCCCCTTGCCCGTTACGGCAACGGTTCGCAATTGCACCGAAACATTCGAGGCAGCATTGCCGCCGGCGTCAAGGACCACGCCCGCCACCTTGGCATTTCCGCTCACGCTCGATCCCGCAGCCATGGTCGGCGCGCTTCCGCACCCAACGAACAAAAACGCGCAGCACGCGAGCAGGAGACAGGCAATTCTTCCAGGAAATAGACCGCTCATGATTGTTCCTCTATTGTATCATTGGAACCGGGAGAAAACATGAGCGGAAACATCTGGATGTTGATCTGGTACACCCGGTCGCTTGAGTCAAGAGAATCAACGATCTTCACGACCCGGTCGCGAAAAGCCTCGATTTCCGCCTCGATCATCGTATACGCTTCTTTGGTGAGCCCCACCGTGACCCCCGAGGCATGTCGCTCGTGCAAAGGAATATTGTCGAGCGACCGTTCGGCAAGCCGCAGCATGGTCCGGTTGAAATTACGGACCACCATGGATTTGACTTCAGAACGCGTGGTGATGGCCTTGTGGGTCTGTTCGTAGCGACCGTTCCTGAACTTCCGGACGAGTCCGTGACCGACGAGCCATTCCACGGCCCGTTTTGCTTCGTCGGCCGTGATCTCCGGATGCACACAGCGCGCCACCTTCGCCCAGTCGTCCTTGTAATCGTGCTGGCACACGCCTTCGCGCAGAGCGCTGTAATACCATCGGTCGAAATATTCGAAGTGGTCGTCTTCCATCAGGTGCTGGGGTACCTGCTCGGCCATGGAGCGAAGCACGCGGTAATGTTCCTGTTTTTCGAGCGCCGATGAGGCCTGGTTGAACAGCACGAGGTTGCGGAAGAACACCGCTTCCTTTTCCTTGATGCCGAGGCCCTTGATGAATTTTTCGATCGTCTTGCGGCTGAGGTTCCGTTTGCCGTCGATGACCATCTTCAGAAGGATCGGCGCATGGACACCTGCACGGAGGGCGAAGAACCGGTAGGAGAAGTACTTTTTGGTTTTCTTCGCCTCGTTATAAAAATCCTTGAGGTACCGGCGATAGTCGATGTATTCGAAAATAGAGTTCATGCATCATCGCATTGACAAATAAGATTGATCGACAACAATCGTGATCCTGAATACAGACCACTTCCACCCTAGTAAATTATAATGCCAAATCCTTTTGAAATCCACATCATCTTATAAAGAATGTAAACAATTTGTTTACACCTTCTCTGGTATAATTTAGTTGATTATAATGGATAGTTGAAGATCAGGCGGGAAATCTGTTTACAAGCAAATAGAGATGTTAGAAAAGTAATGTCGAGGCAAAACGGGCAACAGCTTTTTTATGTTAGGATGAAGCATGGCTGTCAAGCACAGCGGAATTTTCAGGTGAGGCGCACTTTCAATCGAAAGGATCACACTTGTAATTCCTTTCCAAACACATTTCACCATATGGTCAACTTGAGATCATTTGCAGTAAGAATGCATATTCTTCACCCATGGCGCGGCCATGGCCCAATCGGGATGGAACGCCTGCTGCGGTCAGCGAACCGGTTTGTCCGGTCCGGCCTGATGCGTCTTTGCGTTCCAGCCCCCCCCGAGAGCCTTGATAAGGAGGACGCTTGCCCCAAGCCTGTTACCGAGGATCCCGATGGCCGTTTTCCTGTTCGACAAGTAAATGGTCGACGTGTTGATCACGTCTATGGAACTTGCGATGCCGGCCTTGTACCTGCTGAGGGTGAGCTCCACCGAAAGCCGGGACGCCGAAACCGCGGTGTCCTGGGCGCCGGCTTCGTCCTGAAGAATGCGAAGCGACGAAAGATAATCTTCCACTTCCTCGAAGGCTGAAAGAACCGTCCCGCGATAATTTGCGACTGTTGCCTCGTAGGCGGCGCGCGCGCTCTGCACCTGCGCAAGCCGCTGTCCGCCGTTGAAAATCGTCTGGGTAAGCACGCCGCCGAGCGACCATAAAAGGCCGGGCCCGCTGGACAGGCTCGGCCAGAAGTTCCCTGCGTCTCCGCTCAGGGTGATGCTCGGGAACCAGGCGGTGCGGGCCACGCCGATCTGGGCGTTCGCCGCCGCGACCTCCCGCTCCGCAGCCGCGATGTCGGGCCTCCGTTCGAGGAGCGCCGACGGGACGTCGAGGGGGACGAGCGGCACGCGGCCGACGAACTCGGCGTCCGGCGCAATCGAAAATTGCGATGCGGGAATGCCCAGGAGCGTTGCAACGGCATGCTCGAGCAGTCCCCGCTGAACGCCCAGGTCTATGGCCTGCGCCTGCGCCGTGGCCAGCTGGGTTTTTGCAAGCGCGACGTCCGCCGACGAGGCGATCCCTCCTCCCGCTCGGATATTGGTAAGGTCGAGAAAGCTCCGATAATCGGCCACCGTTGAGTCGAGAAGATGTTTTTGAACGTCCAGGATGCGAAGTGCAAAGTAATCCTGTGCCAGCTGCGCGCGCAGGCTTAGAACCACTGCGGCAAGCTGGGCCGCGGTTGCCTGCGCGCTCGCGCGGCTCGCCTGCACCGATTTTGTAACCTTGCCCCAGATGTCGGGCTCCCACGACACGGTGCCCTCAAGAGTCAAGCCCGAATCCTGGCGGCTGCCCGGCTGCACCTGCTGTTTGAGATACGAGGCCTGGCCGCCGATCACGGGGAAATAACCGGACGCCGCCGACCTCACCAGCGCGCGTGCCTGCCGGTATTGCGCGGCAGCGGCGGCAATGCTCTGGTTGGAAACCGCGAGGCGTGATTCGAACGAGTCGAGCAACGAATCGCCGTAGAGTTCCCACCAGGCGCCCTTGAACACCGTGTCCGCCGGTTCCGCCTTTTTCCAGCCCGCGCCGGGGACCGCGGCTTCACGGAAGGAATCGGGCGTCGTCACCGGAGGCCTGGTGTACCGCGGCCCGGCGCAATTGACGGAAAGGATCGCGGCCGCGAGCAGGATCCGCGCCTTTTCCCATGCGAAACGGTCCGACGCGAAGATCGAGAGATGGTTTTTCATAGTTGAAACGTCTTCCCTTCAAAAAATATGCGTTTGTCAGTGCGCGGCCGACGGAACACCGTTCCTGCGCGCAGACCGCCGGCCGGCCATGCGCTGTTTTAATCCGTCAAGATACAGATAGATAACCGGCGTGGTGAACAGCGTGAGCGCCTGTGAAAAAATGAGCCCGCCTATGATGGCGATGCCGAGCGGCTGGCGCAATTCGTAGCCGGAGCCGTGGCCGAATGCCAGCGGAACGGCGGCGAGGAGCGCCGCCATGGTCGTCATCATGATGGGGCGAAACCGCAGGCAGCTCGCCTGGTAAATTGCCTCCACGGGGCTTTTGCCGTCCCTGCGTTGGGCCTGAATCGCAAAATCGACCATTAATATGCCGTTCTTCTTCACCAGCCCGATAAGAAGCAGGATGCCGATAAGGCTGATGGCCGTGAATTGCGTGCCGGTGATGAGCATGGCGACGAACGCCCCCACGCCGGCCGACGGCAGCGTTGACAGAATGGTAAGCGGATGGAGGTAGCTTTCGTAAAGAACACCGAGCACGATGTACACGGCCAGAAGCGCAATGAGAATAAGAAAGGGCTCGTTTGCCAGGGAGGACTGGAACACCTGCGCGGTGCCCGCGAACCCGGTGCGGATTCCCTCGGGAATCACGTTTTTCTGCATTGCGGTCTTGATTGCCTGTATCCCACCGCCGAGCGACGATTTTTCGGGCAGGTTGAACGACAGTGTCACCGCCGGAAACTGTCCGTGATGGGCCACGGACAGCAGCGTGGGCGAAACGGTGTATTTGGAGAAAGCGCTGAATGGGACCATGGTGCCGGTGGAGCTCTGCACGAAGATCGACCGCAGCGCGTCCGGCCTCTCCCAGAATTGCGGCTCCACTTCCATGATGACGCGATATTGGTTGAGCAGCGTATACAGCACCGACACCGGCCGCTGTCCGAACGCGTCGTACAGGGTCTGGTCGACCTGCGCGGGCCGTATGCCAAGTCTGGACGCGGTTGACCTGTCTATGGTGAGCGTGGTGGACAGTCCCCTGTTCTGCTCGTCGCTCGAGATGTCCACGATTTCCGGAAGCGAGCGGAGCATCCGCTCGATGCGGGGCGCCCAGTCGTTAAGCAGGGACAAGTTGTCGCCGGTGAGGGTGAACTGGTACTGGCCTCCGCTCATCCTGCCGCCCACGCGCAAATCTTGCGCCGATTGCAGGAACGTCTGCGCGCCCGCCACGGCGCCGAGCCGCTTGCGAAGCCCCGCGATCACCTGGTCCGCGTCGTATTTCCTCTTGTCAAACGGCTTGAGCGAGATGAACATCCTGCCGGAATTCACGGTCTGGCCGCCGCCGGCGAACGCCACGAAATTGTCGATGGATGAATCGGACCCGATGATGTTCGCGATCGCCTGCATCTTCGCCTTCATGGCCTGGAACGAGATGTCCTGGGCGGCCAGGACGCTTCCCATGATCCTTCCCGTATCCTGCTGCGGGAAAAAACCCTTCGGCACGGCGCGGAACAGCACCACGGTGCACACGAGCGTGAGGACGGTGAGGCCGAGCATCAGCCTGCGGTGCCGGAGCCCGGCCTGCAGCCAGCGGCCGTAGCCCCTTTGGAGCCAAGCAAAGGCCCGCTCTAGAACCCCGCCGATTCCCCGTGCGCCGCCGGCCCGGTGCCGCCTGAGGATGGTTGCGCACATCATGGGCGTCGCCGTAAGCGAAATCACCATCGAAACCAGAATCGCAACCGCCAGCGTTATTGAAAATTCCCGAAACAGCCTGCCCATGATGCCGCCCATCAAAAGGATGGGGATGAACACCGCCACCAGCGAGATGCTCATTGACAGAACAGTAAAGCCGACCTCCCGGGCGCCTTCGAGCGCCGCCTGAAGCGGCGGCATGCCGGTCTCACGATGCCGGCTGATGTTTTCGAGCACCACGATGGCGTCGTCGACCACGAACCCGGTGGCGATGGTGAGCGCCATGAGCGACAGGTTGTCGATGCTGTAGCCCAACAAGTACATGACGCCGAACGTCCCGATGAGCGAGACGGGAACGGCGATGGTGGGGATCAGCGCTGCGCGCACGTTCGCAAGGAAGGCGAACACCACAAGGATCACCAGTATCCCGGACAACAGCAGGGTCTTCTGCACCTCGCGGAGCGACGCGCGGATGGTGATGCTGCGGTCCATGATGGTGGACACCTTGACGCCGCCCGGCATGTCGGCCTCGATCTGTGGCAGCACCTTCTTGACATTGTCTATGGTCTCGATGATGTTGGCGCCGGGCTGCTTGAACACAATCACCGGGATGCCGGGCTTGCCGTTGATGAGCCCCAGATTGCGCAGGTCCTGCACCGAGTCCTTTACAGACGCGACATCGGCGAGCGTTACCGGCGTTCCGTTGTGGTTGGCAACCACGAGCGGCCGGTAGTCCTCTGCAACGAAGATCTGGTCGTTGGCGCCCACCTGCCACAGCCGCTCGTCGTCCTGGAGCCTGCCCTTGGGACGGTTGACATTTGCGGAGGCTATGGCGGCGCGCACCTGGTCAAACCCGATACCGTAGCCGGCCAGCGCGTCGGGGTTGAGGTCGACGCGGACCGCCGGGAGCGAGGCGCCTCCGACCATGGCCTGGCCCACCCCATCAACCTGGGACAATTTCTGCGCCATGATCGTGGACGCCGCATCGTAGAGCTTTGACGGCAGCAGGTCCCGCGAGGTGAGACCCAAAATAAGGATCGGCGCGTCCGCGGGGTTTACTTTCCGGTAACTCGGATTGGACAGCAGCGTGGAAGGCAGGTCTGCCCGGGCCGCGTTGATCGCGGCCTGCACGTCGCGTGCCGCGCCGTCGATGTCGCGGCCGAGATCGAACTGCAGGGTGACATTGCTGGAGCCAAGGTAGCTTGTTGACGTCATTTCGTTGACACCCGCGATGCTTCCCAGCCGCCGCTCGAGCGGCGTGGCCACCGACGACGCCATGATCTCAGGACTGGCGCCCGGAAGCGACGCGGACACCGAGATCGTCGGGTAATCAACGTTAGGAAGCGGGGCCACGGGAAGGGCCCGAAGCGCCACCAGGCCCGCGAACGCCACGCCGATGGTGAGGAGCGAGGTGCCTATCGGCCGCTTGATAAATGGTGCCGAAATGTTCATGGCACGCCCCGCTATCCGCTGCGGCCCGAGGCCGGCTTCTTGGTAAGGCTGTGTTGCAGCCTGGCGAACCACAGGTAAATCACCGGCGTGGTGTACAGTGTGAGCGCCTGGGAGAAGATGAGGCCGCCGATAATGGAAATGCCCAGCGGACGGCGAAGCTCCGAGCCAACGCCGCCGCCGAACGCCAGCGGTACTGCCGCGAACAGAGCGGCGAGCGTGGTCATCATGATGGGCCTGAAGCGCAGCAGGCTCGCCTGATAGATCGCCTCCCGCGGAGGCTTTCCCTCCTCCCGCTCCGCCTGCAGGGCGAAGTCGACCATCATGATGCCGTTCTTCTTGACGATGCCGATGAGCAGGATTATGCCGATAAGCGCGATGATGCTGAATTCCATGCGGAAGAGCAGAAGTGCCCCCAGCGCGCCCACGCCGGCCGATGGAAGTGTGGACAGGATCGTAACCGGGTGGACGTAACTCTCGTACAGTACTCCCAGCACGATATACACGGTGATGAGCGCGGCCAGGATCAGAAAAAACTCATTTGTCAATGACGACTGCAACGCCTCGGCCGTTCCCTGGAAGGTGGCGTAAATCGACGGCGGCAGCCCGATCTTTTTGGCCTCGGCCAGCACAATCTTTATCGCCTTGCCCAGCGAAACACCCGGGGCGAGGTTGAAGGACACCAGCGACGCCGGGAACTGGCCCTGGCGGCCCACGGTAAGAACGCTTGTCGTGTCGGTCACGCGGGAGATCGCGCCGAGCGGCACGCGGCCGTTTGTCGCGCTTCGTAAGTAAAGGTCGCGAAGCAGGTCCGGGTTCTTACCGAACTCCGGCTTTACTTCCAGGATCACGCGGTACTGGGACAACTGGGTGAAAATCGTGGATATCATGCGCTGGCCGTAGGCATCGTATAGGGCGTTGTCCACGTCCATTGCCGTGAGGCCGAGGCGGGCGGCCGTGGGCCGGTCGATGGAAAGCCGCGCCTGCAGGCCGTGCAGCTGCTGGTCGCTCGACACGTCCGCCAGTTCGGGCCTTGTCGAAAGGTCCTCCACCAGCCGCTGCGTCCACAGGCCCAGCTCGCCGGCGTCCGGGTCTTCGAGGCTGTACTGGTACAGGCTCTTGCTGACGCTGCTCTCTATTGTCAAGTCCTGCACCGGCAGCATGAACAGCCGGATGCCGGGAATGCCGCGCGTCTCGCTGACCAGCCTGCGAATCACTTCCGTGGCGTCGACTTTGCGTTTGCCCTCGGGCTTCAGGTTGATGAGCAGCCTGCCCGCGTTAAGCGTCTGGTTCGTGCCATCCACACCGATGAAGGAAGACAGGCTTTGAACCGCGGAATCGGAAAGCACGGCGCGGGCAAGCGTTCGTTGCAGCGACGCCATTGCGGGAAAGGACACGCTTTGCGAGGCCTCGGTGAATCCGGCGACCATGCCCGTGTCTTGAACGGGGAAAAAACCCTTGGGGATCACGAAGAAGAGCAGCACCGTAACCGCCAGCGTACCCACGGCGACAAGAAGCATGGGGCCTTGCCTATCCAACACCCATCGGAGCGAATTTCCGTACCCAGCGATGATATTGTCGAAAACCCGCTGCGAGCTTTTGTAAACGGGATTCTGCTCTTGCTCGGGCCTGCGGCGCAAAAGGAGCGCGCACATCATGGGAGTGAGGGTGAGAGAGACGATTGCCGATATGAGAATGGTTACGCCCAGGGTGATGGAAAACTCACGGAAAAGCCTTCCCACCACGTCGCCCATGAAAAGAAGCGGAATCAGCACGGCGATAAGCGAAATCGTAAGCGATATGATGGTGAAGGCGATCTGCTTCGATCCCTTGAGCGCCGCATCAATCGGCGAATATCCTTCCTCGATAAAGCGGGAGATGTTTTCGATCATCACGATCGCGTCGTCAACCACGAAGCCCGCCGAAATGGCGAGCGCCATGAGCGTGAGATTGTTGAGCGAAAACCCGAGCAGGTACATGATGCCGAACGTGCCGACCAGCGAGAGCGGAACCGCCAGCCCGGGAATGAGCGTGCCTGCCGACGTGCGCAGAAACACGAAAATCACCGCAACCACCAGGAAACACGCCAGTATCAGCTCGACTTCCACGTCGTGGACCGAGGCGCGTATGGTGACCGTACGGTCGCTCAGGATTTCCGCCTTCACGCCCGGCGGCAGCATGGTCTGCAATTGCGGCAGCACCTGCTTGATCCTGTCGACCACCGCGATCACGTTGGAGCCAGGCTGGCGCTGGATGTTGAGCACCACTGACGGCGTGTCGTCCTTCCAAGCGGAAAGCTGCGAGTTTTCCACATCGTCAACCACGTCGGCCACATCGGACACGCGTACCGGAGAGCCATTGCGGAATGCGATGATAAGCGGCTTGTACTGATCGCTGGACGAAAGCTGATCGTTTGCGCCGATAGTGGACGCCTGGTGCGGGCCGTCGAAGCTGCCCTTGGCCGCGTCGACGTTCTGCGCCGATACGGCCGTGCGCAGGTCCTCCAGCGTAAGGTTGTACGAGGCCAGCGCCGTCGGGTTCACCTGTATTCTTACGGCGGGCCTGCGTCCGCCGCCCACGGTGACCAGCCCCACGCCGGGAACTTCGGAAATTTTTGGCGCGAGCCTCGTCTCGGCCGCGTCCTCCACCTGCGCCAGCGGCAGGGTCGTGGAGGTGAGCGCCACGGTCATCACCGGCGCGTCCGCCGGGTTCACCTTGGAGTACACCGGCGGCGTGGGCAGGTCGGTGGGCAAAAAGGTTGTCGCCGCGTTGATCGCGGCCTGGACTTCCTGTTCCGCAACGTCAAGCGTCTGCTTCAGGTCGAACTGCAGGGTGATCACCGATGCACCGCCCGAGCTTGCCGAGGTCATGCGGCGCAGGCCCGCCATCTGGCCGAACTGCCGCTCCAGCGGGGCGGTCACGGTGGTGGCCAGTACCTCGGGCGACGCGCCCGGATACAGCGTGAGTACCTGCATGGTGGGATAGTCCACCTGCGGCAGGGCGGACAAGGGCAATTGTTTGAACGCAAAGAGTCCGGCCAGAAAGATCGCGGCCATGATGAGCGAGGTGGCTATGGGACGGACAATGAAAATTCTTGAGGGGTTCATCGTTTGCTTTTCTTTCGGGTGCTCATGCCTTTACATAAGATAACAGGCCGGTCAATTGATCAAAGTTCAATGAGGTTCCTGCCGCCGGCCGTGCTTGCGATCCGATGCACCGGCGGCGCGCGCGACGGCACGGGAGGTGTCCGGCATCAGCACTTTTGCGCCCTCGTGCAACCGGTCGGCTCCCTCTACAACCGCAAGGTCTCCCGCGCTGACGCCAGTATCGATGGCCGTCAGGTCGCCTTCGGACGGCCCGACCGCAACCTGCTGGACCGAAACCGAACGGTCCGGACGGACGAGATACACGAACGTCCCCTGCGGCCCCTTCTGCACGGCCGCCTGCGGAACTATCACCGTTTTCTCCTGAACATCCAGCAGCATATGCGCATTCACAAACTGGCCGGGGAACAACTGGTTGTCCTGGTTCGCAAACTCCGCCTTGCACCGCACCGTTCCCGTCGACGGGTCGATCTCGTTATCCATGGAGACGAGTCTCCCCTGCGCCAGTTGCGTCTTCTCGCTACGGTCAAAGGCTTTTACTTCCGGAAAACCGTTTGACCTGATCTTCGCCAGCAGGCGCTGGACATTGTCTTCGGGAATGGAAAACACCACGCTGATCGGCTGCAACTGGGTGATCACCACGATGCCGTTTGGATCAGCGGCGTGGACGATGTTTCCGGGGTCAACCAGGCGCAGCCCAGCCTTGCCCGAGGCAGGGGCCGTGATCCTGCAATACGAAAGCTGGACCCGTGCGTTGGCAAGGATGCCGCTGTCGAGCGTAACGGTGCCTTCGTACTGCTGCACGAGCGCCTGCTGCGTGGCGAGCTGCTGTTCCGGGATTGCGTTCTGTTTTATCAAGTCCACGTACCGGCTCAGGTCTATCCTGGCGTTTGCCAGGAGGGCGCGATCGCGGGCCAATTGCCCAACGGCCTGTGTGACCTGCGCTTCAAACGGTCGTGGGTCGATCACGGCGAGAAGATCTCCTTTGCGAATGGCTTGGCCCTCCCGGAAGAGCACCTGCACCAGCTCGCCGTCGACCCTGGTCTTCACCGTGACGGTCTGCAGCGGCGTGACCGAGCCCATGCCGGTGATATATACGTGGATGTCGCCAACATAGGCCTTTGAGGCGACAACGGGTACCGCCTGCTGCGGGCCGCCGGCGCCGGCTTTCCAGGCACCGTGGCCGCCGGTTTGCTCCTGTTGCGCCTGTCGGCCGCAGAAAAACAGCGTGCACAATCCGGCCACGCCGAACGCTTCGGCAAGGCGAAGCGCTTTACGCAACCGAATCATGATTGAGCAGTTGTTGAGTGGGTGTGAAGCGGTGATATGCCGACAACCCATAGGCCTGTGTTTAACCATCATGATACCTGCTTATCGAAAAAGTTTAAGGAAGCGGGCATTTAAGGGAATCTTCAATAAGATATTTGGCCGATTAATATCTAAAAATGTTACAAAACCCAGAAAAATATTTAGATAGGTATATGGTGAACATACTTAATGAGCGCGCAAATACCGCGCCAGCGGAACAATAATAAATAGGAAAAAGCCGCGTCATGGCTGTTCAATATCTGCAAGAGCAGCTTGAGCACGGAGCAATTTTCCAGCCCCCTACGCCCGCATCACGGCGTAAAGGAAAATTGTGGTGGGTCGCAGAAATTATCTTTTCCTTAAAAAGGATATCCGCATAAACGAGTTCAAGGGCTGATTCTCATAATGTAGTTCACCTCATGGTCAACTTGAGATCAATTGCAGTATGAATGTATATTTTTACTCATTATGCGGCCATAGCTCAATTGGATAGAGCTTCTGACTACGGATCAGAAGGTTGGGGGTTCAAGTCCCTCTGGCCGTGCTAAAAAAAGCCTCAAAAAGCGCCAATATTACGCGGATTGGGGCTTTTTTATTTCTTCTTCCTCTATATCCTCCATACGCTCAGTCAGTGCGAACCGCATTGGGGATTTATGCGGAATTATTGTCAATCGCAAAGAAAGCATGCTTTACTAAGAGGTACCTGCCGCAATGAAAGATGAAAGCGCGGTTCGTTTTGTGCCGATTAAAAATAGGAGTCATGCAGATGACTGATCGATTATCAAAAAGACGACATCGGTTCTTCGCTCCCCTCGTGATTCTGTTTTTTATTCCGGTTCTATTGTTTGCTCAAGTAACGTGGACGCAGAGACCGAACGTGTTCTCCGGAAACTTCTATCCTGAAATCTGCTGGGCAGGCGACAAGCTGATCGTTGTCACCGGCGGCGGAACGATTTACACTTCGTCCGACGCGACCCAATGGACCAGCAGGACTTCCGGGACATCCAAAAAATTGAACCGCGTTGCGTGGACTGGAACCCAGACGATTGCTGTGGGCGACAGCGGTATCATCCTTACCTCACCAACCGGTATCGACTGGACCATTCAGAATTCCGGGACCAAGCGGAATTTGCATTGCGTTTTACAAGCGGGAAATCAACTGGTGGCCGTTGGCGACAGCGGCACTATCCTGACTTCACCTGATGGAACAGTATGGGCAAGCCAAACATCTAATACCGTGCAAACGATTTATGGCTGTGCGTGGACCGGGACGCAAATTGTGGTTGTCGGTGATGGAACCATTCTCACTTCACCTAATGGCGTCGACTGGACCTCGCATGACAGTATCTTCGCGGTTCACAACAGCGATTATAGAAAGGATGTGTTTAGTTTGTGGGACGTTGTTTGGACGGGAACTCGCCTTGTGGCGGTGGGCTCAAATTCCGCACATGTAACATCCCAAAACGGCATTGACTGGACACGTCAGCCTGTTGGCGCAGGTGATTCGGTAACCACCGAGGCAATTATCTGGAGCGGAAAAATCGTGGTCGGGGTGGACAACCCCGGTATCATTAGTTCTCCGGACGGCATTTGGTGGACGACCCAGAACATGCGGTCGCCCTATACCATGAACAGCGTTGCGTGGACCGGAACACTGTTCATCGCACTTTCGATCAGTGGTGAAGTTTATGTTTCCCCTTTCGATTCCTCCGCCGCCCCGGTTCGAAACGAAACTCGATGTCGCCGCGATCATTCTTTTACGCTGTCAAACGACGCATCTTCCCTCGATGCATATTTTCCCTCTTCAATGATGGATGTCCCGGGATGCTTTTCAATCTACACTCTTGAGGGCAAATTGATAATGAGGCAGACCATTACCTTGACATCAGCGCATCATGAATGGGACATAAGCCATATTCCTGAAGGGGCGTATTTCTTTTCGGTTTATCAAAACAACACCAACAACATAAAAATTTTTGAAAGATTACGGTAGTAGGTTGGGGGTCCAAGTCCCTCTGGCCTTACCACTAAAAAGCTCCGTATACCGTGCAATGTGCGCGGGGAGCTTTTTTATTTTTGGCCCCGCCGCAGCGGCTCATATACCCCTTTTTCGCGAGCATTTTACATTTGGGACAGAAAGCCTTTGAAAAAGCCGCGCGTCCATTTCGAAGGATGGCGGTGTCACCATCACTTTCAAGCACGCACACCCGTTTGATTTAAAGTATTTTTAAAGCGATGCCGGTTACGTTGATGGTAATCGCCGGCAACATGCATAGAGGGACAACGTTAACGTTGAAAGGAAATGCATGGAAAAGAAAGCTTCCGGTAAAGAGATGAACGATGCGGTTTTGGCGGAAATCAACGAGATTGAGAAGTTCAAATGGTATCTCGGTGAGCGTATCGGTCACGACCCTCTTATAGGTCGTTCCATGGATGACATCTGCAGAGAGTGGATTGAAAAACACGCTGAGGCTTTCCGCAAAAATTGGGAGGAAATAAAAAAGAACCAGTGTTCTTGACGCTTCGCCGGCTTGTCGCAGTTTTTGTCGTTTTCCTGTCCTTGCGCTTCCCGCGAGACAATCCAGTTATCCTCAAACTTTTATCTCGTTTTTTCGTTTTCTATAGGAGCGTGCGCGTATGAAACCTCTCAACCTCATCATACTTGGATTTCTCCTCGTGATTGCAGGTTGTAGCCTTGGGCCTGTTCAAGAGATCGCCAAAGCAAAAGCTGCTGTTACCGCGGCCAAGGCCGCCGGAGCGGAGAAATATTTTTCTCAGGAATTTAAATCAATACAAGACTCTCTCGATGCCGTTCTTACTGACGCTGCAAAACTGAACCTGGTCAATCCTCTGGTCCGATCCTATAAAAAGATCAAGGCGCGTCTTGCAACCGTTGCGGCAGACGCAGAAAGGCTTGCACAGAAAGCGGATCGTGAAAAAGCCGAGGTCCGGAAAGAAGTCAATGCGGATCTGGAAAAACTGGACTCCGCCATTACGGCGACGAAGGAACTGATGCAGTTGGCGCCGAAAGAAGGAAAAAAATTGAAGACGTTGCTTGAAACAAAGGCAAAGGAAATCGAAGCGACGGTAAAGAAAGAAACCGAGATTCAGAGCCTAAAGAATAACGGCGAATTTTTGAAAGCCCGTCAAGCAGCGGAATCTGCAGTTTCCGCAATTGGAAAAGTTCAGGACGAAATTACTTCAGCGATCGAAAATGCCGTGCCAACGGAAAAAAAGAAGTGATTGTCAGCCGGGCCGTAACGGTTTAGTAATATCTTCTTCCATGCACCCGATGCACCATGATCCCCCTGATGATAAACGAAGCCGTAAGACCAAATTCCAAACCATTACCAAAATAAGAAACATCCTGGTAGGATGGCTCCACTTTCGTTGCCGCTTCGCCGATGTAGCGCAAGGCAAAATCCAGCCCAAAGGTAAAACCGCCGGGCGTGTTAAAATTAATACCGGTTACCGCGCCAGCTGAAAAATCAAGTGAGAAAATCCCGGTGCCGTATCCATCCGACTCGTCAAGGTAATGAAAGCCTAATTGCGGTCCAATCCACCATCGGAGACCGGGCACTCTAACGATGGCAAAGCCGAAGTCATTTATCCAATTCAACCTGAAGCCGTCAAAATGATAGGCGATATTATCCGTCGCATCCTGCACATTGTCAATTATCCCGTCGGCACCGAGATTAAGCCGGTAATTGAAAATTGAATTGCCTTCCAATGCATTATCGAAGACAAAGCCTCCTCCCATGCGGATCCTGGCATAGGAAAGATCCGGAAATGAGAGTTCGCTGTTAAAAACGCCTTCTCCAAATCCAAGAGAACCATAGAAGCCGTATCCAGCGGCCTTGACATCAGACAATGGTAAGAGGATCAAGCAAATAACAGCGGCGGCGCCTGGCAGAAATCTATGAGAGTCCATCTTAGCCATTCTCCTGTTTGCGGCTTTGTAAAGAGACTTAGTATATGGTTGACCGGTATCCGGTTCTTGTGAAACTGAGATTCTATGGCAGCACCATTGTTGGTCGAACCCTTTAAGATAAAGAAACCCCATCACCGCGTCTTTATCCTGCTCAAATAAAAATACTTATAGGTATCGGGTCATGTCCAAATTGAGAGAGGTAGTAAGGTTGGGGATCATGAATTTCACACATCATGATTTTCGTCTCTAAAAACCGACATCCGCCAGATCAAAGCTCTCCCGTGCAGTGTCATCGGCGCGGCGGAGATTAACCGTCGTCACCGGCGGGAGAAACTTCCCGCAGGAATTTTGCGCTTGCCTCCGGCAAAGCCGTATTGACGAAAATGCCGCTGCCGAGTTCGAACCCGGCCGTCCGGATCACCTTGGGGATGATGGCCAGATACCAGTGAAAATACTCGCTCTGGTGTTCGTCGGTGGGGACCGAGCGGATGCAATAGTTGAAATCGGGATTGCCCAAGCCGTGGTACAACTTCGCGAGTACGGTCTTGAGATTGAGCGCCAGGTCGTCGATCTCCTGGTCTGAAATATCGTCGAACGAGGAGGTGTGGCGTCTGGGAAACAGCCACAGATGGAAGGGCGACAGTGCCGCGAAGGGAACGAACGCCACAAAATGGTTGCTCTCGTGGACGATCCGCTCCTTGGCCGCCAGTTCCAATCTGAGCATATTGCAGAAGACGCATTCACCGGTATTGTCCAGAAAGTGAATGGCGTCCTGAATGCGGTCGCGCACCTGCGAAGGGACAATGGGCGTTGCCACCAGCTGGGAATGGGGATGTTCCAAGGAGGCGCCGGCCGCTTCCCCATGGTTCTTGAAGATGATGATGCATTCGATGCGCGGATCTTTGCGGATCTCCCTGTAGCGGCTCCGGTACGCCCGGAGTATGTCGGCCACCTCGTTCTGGCTCATGAGCGCGATGGTCAGGTTGTGAGCCGGGTGTTCGATAATCACCTCATGGATGCCCACGCCGCTCACGGTGCGGTAGATACCGTTCACGCTGCGGACCCGATCGCCTTCGCTGACCAGGGTCGGGTACCGGTTGGGGACCACCCGCACCTTCCAGCCGTTGTCATCGCTGTGGCGGTAGGTCTCACCGGGCGTATTTTTTTCCTCGTTCCCGGTGCAGAACGGGCAATCGGGCACGTGGGACGCCGGCGTTTTTTTAACGCTGGGCTTGAGGAAATGGTCCGGACGCTTGGCGCGCTCCGTGGCGATGATCACCCATTCGCGGCTGATCAGATTTTGGCGTATCTCCGACATTCCGTTGACCTCTTTTGAAAACAGCAGCACCATTGAAAATATATAGATGGTCCATGAAATGAAATCTGTTTTAACGCATACGCCGCCGGCAAAAAAGTGATATACGAGCAAAAAAATTAATGCGGCAAAGAAAAACCGCCCCGGGTTTCCTCGGGGCGGCAAAAAACCAAGTCCCTGCGTCAAACAACGCGGAGAAAATCACTTTGCAGCGGGAGCGGCGGCAGGCTCCGCTGCGGGAGCCGCGGCCGGGGCCGCTTCCGTTTTCTTCTCGGCCTTTCCGGCTTTAGGAGCGGCCGGGGCTGCGGCTTTTTCAACGATCCTGGTGGCCACTTTCTTGCCGTCCACCGTTTTGCAGGTTACCGTCACCTTCGCATCGGCCTTGAGATCGCCAAGGGGAATTTCTTTTTTCCCGCTCAACACCTTCGCACCGGTCTCAACACTCAACGTGTCTTCGGCCTTCTTGACTTTAACGATAATCGAGTTGGCGATGGCGTCGACGGAAACAACCGTTCCCGCGATCGAAGATTCTTTTTTTGCGCCATTGGCCGCCTTTGCCGGAGCCGGAGCCGCCGCTTCACCGGCAAAAAGCAAGCTGGCACATGCTATCAGGGCAATCAACATTTTCGCGATATTCATACAACCCTCCCTATAGTTAAAGTGAAAGGTACGTGGTTTTATAAAACCAAAATTCTCAATATGCAAACCGCCTGCCATTTAAAAAATTAACCAAGGACAACTCCAATCGCCTGTAATTTTGAGAGTTGCGCTGAAGAAACAAAATAAGCGGATTTTGTTTTTTAAGGGCAATAACCCAAAGAGTGCATGGCATATACCAAAACGTCAACCTTCTTCCCCACAGTATCCATACGCGCTGTACATTTGAGGCCGTAAAAGCCGGCCGTTGTGGTTTGCCATGGCTGCTGGAAAGCGGTATATTCTCGGAGAAAGCAATCGGAGGCGCCGAATATATGAAATCGCCGGTCACGTTTTTTATCGGTCTTTTTGTGCTGGTACTGTGCGCCGTTCAATTCGCTCTCAGCTTGGACCCCGTAAGAATTATTGGAGTTGCGGTTGGGGCTTTCTTTCTTATTTTCGGGTGGTTTATTGGATGGACGCGAAGCAGGACGTTTACCCTTGTTCTCGGGCATGCCGCGGTCGCAATAGGATGCCTGGTGGTGGCGTATGCCATTTATCAACTGCCTTCGGTGAGAACCGCGCCGAACCTGCTCAACGTATTGGACCTTCCTTTATTTTGGGGACTGCTGACCATGTTCGGCGGATATTGCATGATAACCCACGGTTATTGCAATTGCTGCATCCGACAAAATGAATCAAAGGACAAGAAGATGGCCGGTTAGGTTCGGGGCCCGAGTCCCTCCGGCAAAGTCAAAAAAAAAGCCCTTCTTGATTTACGAGATCAGGAAGGGCTTGCGTATTGTCCTCTCATTGCTCAACGGCAAAATTGAACCCTCGCTGTCATGTTTTTTGTTCCAGAGTAACATTCCATTCCCTGATGGTTACTTTCCCCACCATTTTTTCAACGACAAAAGGATCAGTTTTGACAAATTCTTCGGCGCTTTCTTTGTCTGTAAAAATCCCCATTGATCCTTCCTGCGGATTTTTAAACGTGCCGATTGCCATTATCTTTCCTTTTGCGAAATACTCATCCACCTGTTTTTTATGGCGAGGATATGCTTCCCAGACCCGGTCCATGGTCACATCACCCAATTCATAAAAAACAACGGCTCTCATGGAACCTCCAAAACTTTCCGCTGCACCGTTTACTTTGCCGCCGGTACTATTCCCTTCATCATGTCGCCGATCCCCGCGGGCATTTCGAATTTTGTATAGCCGGGCGGAATCTCGAAGACCGAGTCCGCCGGAGCGCCTTCTTTTATGTTTTTAAGCTCGCTGGACGATTCCACCTTCCCGCCGCGCCTTGTCTCCGACTTCACCGCGAACATGAGCTTTTTTGAAATCCACTGCGTGACTTCGCCGAGCGATTTGTCCTTGAAAACGCAGAGGGTCTTTTCGCACGGATAGCCGTTGACGGTCTCCTCGCCGAGTTTCTTGATTTCCGCGACGTCTTCCGACTTCTCCTTTATCGTGGGAACGTCCTTCGCCGACACGCCGGCCATCTCCATGTATTGATTCTTCTCCATGAGCGTCCACGTGACGCCCTTGTCAAAACGCATGATGATGACGGTCGTCGCGCCCTTTTTGTTTTTTTTCTCAACGCGCATGCGGTCCCTGTTCACCGAAATCTTCTGCGAATCCGGCTTTCCCTTCACGATCTGGATCATGTCGGCGGTGAATTGGCCCACGAACGGTTTTTCCTGGGCGACTATCAGGGCCGGAAGCGCCAGCACCATCACGGCTCTACGAATCATAATAAGGCTCCTTTGAAAAGGTGGATACCGCAGATGAAAATAATTTTTATTATGACGAAGGAAAAATAACATAAACAGGAATCGATTACGGCCCCCAGCATGGGCACTTCCCGGGGAAATCTCGCATCGTCAAATGAAACGGAAGCGGGGCGATTGGCTTGCCCGCTCGCCCCGCATTTTGCTTCGGTTGATTCGCGCTTTTTCCGAAGTTTTGTTCTTTACGGATAAAATGGCCCGCCTTATCTGAACATTATTTTGGTTATGATCCTCTCGCCGCCGTTTTGTATCTCAAGGAGATAGGGTCCGGAGGGCAGTTCCGGCGCCTCCATGATGATTTTCCGGCCTGTAAATCCTGCTTTCCTGAGCAGATTTCCTTGCAGGTCATACAATGCCGCCCGGGTTTTTTCCAAACCATCCCGCGTGTCCATGATTGAAATTTTTCCGCCGGTACGGGCAACGATGAAATGACTGGTTCGCGCATTCAGGTCTTTGTTTCGCACCGCCGTCACCGGTATCATCAGGCTGTCGGCGGGGCTGAACAGGCCAAGGTTCCTGCTGCAGCTCACGTGCCAGTACCACATCCCGGCCGAAAGACCGACCCCTGCCTGGTACGCCGTGTCGTTTACCGGCACGGAATAGCATCCCGTGAAGGCGCTGTTGTCGGCAAATTCGATCTTGTATGATGTCGCGCCCGTGACAGGATGCCAGACGAACAATGGTTTTGATGTCGAGACCTGGGCGCCGTTGAAGCGGTTTTCATGCGTCCCCCTATTTTCGGACGGTAATGGTGATGTTACCTCATAATAATACATACTCTTTATTTTAAAGACAAGATTGAAGAAGAAAAAGTGTTTTCTGGCCGAAACATCATCGCCTGATGCGCCATGCCGATTTGTGACGGCCGTCACACCTGTTCTTTTCACGCTCAATTATATTGAAATTAAAAAAACGTAGTACCCGGCGCGAATATTTATCCGCGTCAAATAACGCCCGATTATTTATTTTGATTCATGGACTCAACCCCCAAGAGGCATTCATGAAACAGTTTGTTTTCGCCCTGCTGCTTTTCTGCCCGCTTGCTTTCGCCCAGGCCCCCTGCGACGATCCGCGGTACCTGGAGCTCAAAAAAAAACCGCTCGACGCCATGAGTAAGCGGGAGTTCGAGTATTTCATGCTCAAGGAGAAATTCTGCTTGGAGGACGCCGCGAAAACCGGCGCAAAGCTGTGCACGCTCGTGGTGGTCATCGATTCGGCGGTGATTGACGGAAAAGAAAAGGAGATGCGCGTGTTCGTCGACGACGTGGAGATGGGCCCCGTGTCGCGGAGCAACAGCATCGCGGTCACGCCGGGCATCCACCGGATAAGCCTGTTCTCCCTCACCGACATCGACGATTACGAAAAAAAGATCAACCGGCGGATCCTCACCAACGAGGACAAGAATTACAACTACGGCATCGGCGTGATGGAGGCCAAGCTCAAGCAGATGAAGAACACGGTGAAGGCGATCAACGCGGCGGGCAAGAGCATGGTGATCCATTACCGCTTCTTCTGCGACACCGGGAAAACCGGCAAATGCAACGATGACGGATGGTCGCTGATACCGGAACTGAATTGATTGCGGATTGAAAACAAAAAATGGGCGATGCAATGAAAATGAAGTTACTGCCCTTTGTATATCTGTCTGGCACGGCCATGATATTGCTTTGCCTGTGCGTGTCGCCGCTTAACGATGTCGACATCGACGATTTCAGCCTCATCGGCGCGAACATGAGCATCAGCAAGTATTTCGGCAGCGCCTCGCCGGCGTGGGAGACCGTGCACGTCTCGGTATACGATAAAAATTACGCAAGCGTCAAGATCAAGAACGGCGGCGTGTCGGTCAACGGCACCGCCATGGGGTACGACAGTTCCGCCCTGTACCTCTGCTATACCGAGGACAACCTCGCCATTGTCAAGAACACCGGCTATCAGTTCGTGATCACCCTTTCCAACGGCGCCCAATGCACCTCGAGCGTGCGCACGCCCGCTGCGGAGTTCGGCGCCGCCACCGCGCCCGCCTCGTTCCGTTTGGGCCAGGGGGCCACGGTCACCTGGACCGACGTGGCGCAGGGCTCGCCCGTCGCCGTCAAGCTCTCCATCGAATCAACAAAAGATTCCGCAAACCACATCGTGATTGACGACGCCGGCGTGCCCGATTCGGGCAGGTTTGTGGTACCGCCGATCGCCGACACCACGCTTGCGGGCAGCGCCACGCTCGAGCTCACCCGCTCGGCAGCGGGCACGGTGTCCTCCAAGCTCCGCAGCGGGTCCATTGGTGTGACGTATATGTTTTCGGTAAAGATGACCGCGACGAAATGAGGATCATCGCGGTATCCTCCAATATTTTTTTTAGATTGAATTAAATTAAGAAATCTCCCGTCATTATTCATTTCTGTGTTTATATTTGTACTTTATAAAAAAGATATCCTTTTCCCCCCAAAGGAGTTTTTATGCGTTTAACGTTATCCCGCATTCTTGTTTTTCTTGTCACCCTTGTTTTTTCCCTCAACGCGGCGGTCGCGATCTCCGGCACGGTAAAAGACCAAGCCACGCAGGCTCCGATCCAGGGCGCCATCGTCAGTCTCGCGGACACCGGGCTCACCTGCATTTCAGACCAAAACGGCTTTTACTCGTTCGGCGGCCCTGTTTCGGCCGGCCCCATGGCGCTGCCCTCCCCGGAAATCAACAGGCCATTCCTCTCAGGCGCCAACCTCACGTTCAGCGTCAGGGACGTCTCATCGCGGGTGCGCGTGGGCCTCTACACCCTCGGCGGCAGGCTTGCCGGTTCTTTTTTCGACAAGCAACTGACGCAGGGCGAATACCGCATCAACCCGTTCCTGGGCAGGCCGTCTTCCCAGATCTGCCTGCTGCGCGTGCAGGTCGGTAACAGCGTCACCTGCATCAAAACGCCTTTTCTCTCCGGCACCGGAAGCACCGCGGGGATTTTCCAGAGGACCGGCAACCTTGTCAAACGGCAATCGTTGTCAAAGGCCTCGGCCGCGGTCGATTCGATCTTCTCCTGGGCCGTGGGCTACAACGCGGGAAAGCTGGGCATCAGCACTCTGACCGGCACCTACGACATCACGCTGTCGCGCACCGTTCCCGCCGGACAGGTGCAGGTGCTCCAGACGTCGCAGGCAGGCGACCAGCTCGCGGCGCAGCCCGCCCTTTCCTTTGCCGCAGACGACGGCTCGTTGCTTCCCACGCTCACCGTGACCCCGGCCACCACGTACCAGACCATCTACGGGTTCGGCGCCGCGTTTACCGAATGCGCGGTATACAACCTCTGCAAGGTCACCCCGGCGAGAAAGGCCGCGGTGCTCAATGATTTCTTCAACCCCTACACGGGCGCGGGCTTCTCGCTCATGCGCGCCGCGATCAACAGCTGCGACTTTTCCCTGGCCATGTACGACTACGACGGGACGACCAACGATTACGGCCTTGCAAACTTCGACATGAGCCACGACATGAAATGGATGATCCCCAGCATCAAGCAGGCCCTGCACGTTCCGGGCGCCAATTTCAAGCTGTTCGGCTCGCCGTGGGCGCCGCCGGCCTGGATGAAAACGTCGGACAATAGGCTGGGCGCCGCGGGCGGCGGCGGCGGCACCCTGCGCACGGACTGTTATAATTCATGGGCCAACTATTTTGTCAAGTACATCAACACGATGAAGGCCAACGGCATCCCCGTCTGGGGCATCACCATCCAGAACGAGCCGGCCTACGACGCCTACTGGGAAGCGTGCGTCTATTCGGCGGCGCAGGAAAGGGACTTTCTCAAGAACGCGCTCGGCCCGGTGTTCGACACCAACAAGATTGACGCGAAAATAATGATCTGGGACCACAACAAGGACCTGATCGTCGATTGGGCCAACACCATCCTCGGCGACGCCGCCGCGGCAAAATACGCCTGGGGCGTGGCGTACCACCGGTACGCGGGCGATTTGTTCCAGAACCTAGACACCACCCATAATAATTTCCCCACGTATCCCTTGATCGCCACCGAATGCAGCGTGCGTGACACCTGGACCGAGGCCGAGCGCATGGCCCACGAGATCATCGGCGATCTCAACAACTGGTCGAGCGGGTATCTCACGTGGAACCTGGACACCGATTACAGCGGCGGGCCGTACCACAACAGGCCCGAGCCCGGCAGCTGCGTGGGCCCCATCGTGCTCGATTCGGCGACCGACAGCATGAAAATCTTTCCGAATTATTATTATATGACGCATTTCAGCAAATACTTCCAGCCCGGCGCCGTGCGCGTGCTGAGCGCACTCACGGGGTCAACGCTGGAAATCACCGCGTGCAAAAATGCCGACGGTTGCATCGTGGTGAACGCGCTGAACAAGGGGGACGCGGCGGTGCCGTTCAAGATCAAGCAGGGCACGCAGATCATCAAGCCCACGATCGCGGCGCACGCGTTGATGAGTTTTATTTATTTCTAGAGCAGTTAGAAATTGCGGGGGAGAGGCACGGCCTGTCTCCTGCCTGCCGAAATAATCATTGCGCCTGCCGATTGGCGACCGGCGTTTTCGCGGTTAGTCAAGCAGCTTGTTTTCCCGGTACCAGGCCAGCGTGTCGCGGATCGTTTCCTCGAAGGGACGGGGACAATAGCCGAAGGCGGCGGACGCCTTGTCGCGGGAAATATTTTTGTGGCCGTTCTTCAACGTTGCGATTGATACCGATGTGTAAAGAGGTTCCCGCGCGCAAAGCCTGCACCACCATTCAGCAAACGGCGCGCCGATTGCGGCGAGCCACAGCGGGCTGAGCAGCCACATCGTTTTTCGCCCCTGCATCCCGTCGATGACCCGCGCCATGTCGCCGATCGAGACCCAATGGCCGGGAACCAGGTATTGCTCGCCCCGGACGCCCTTAGCCTCGGCCCCCAGCGCGGCGTCCACGACATCGCGGACATCAACCCAGTTGAAACCGCCCCTCACGCCGATCGGCATTCTTCCCCGGCCGATCTGCTTCACGATGCGGCCCAAGAACGAACCGTGGAAATCGTTCGGGCCGATGATGCCGGTGGGATTGAGTATCACCGCGTCAAGACCTTGTGCAATGCCGCGCCGCACTTCCTGTTCGCCCGCCGCTTTTGAACGGTCGTAGGGCGGCGCGTGCGGCGAGGAGACCTTTCGCCGCGTCTCGTTGAGCGGCTCGCCATGCGGATACGGGTCGAACGCGTGGATGGAGCTGAAATGCACGAGCCTGCGAACATTGTTTTTCAGACATGCCTCCACCACGTTTGCCACGCCGTCAATATTGATCTGCTTGATGGTTTTCCATCCGCCGCCGGTGATGCCGATGCGGGCCGCACAGTGAAACACGGTTGACGCGCCGGCAAACGCCTTCGCCAGGCTCGCGGGATCGCGCACGTCTCCCTTGACAATTTCAACAGGCAGCCCCTTGAGCGCCCCGTCGGACGACCGGACAAGACAGGTCACCGGGCGTTTTTGCTCCAATAATTTTCTAACGAGATTCGCGCCCACATGGCCGCTTGCGCCGGTAACGATTGTTTTCATGAAATCCTTTCCGCTCATTCGCCGATCCAGCTCACGAAATAATCCGCGCCCGGCATTTCCTTTCCGTCAATGATCCGCCACGCGCCCTTGAGGCCGAGTTCCTGCGCGGCGCACTCGAAGTTGGCCATGGCGATGCCGGCGTGCAGCTCGCCCCTGGCCTTCGCGTCCGCCCGTTTGGCATAGAAATGGAAGGTATCGCGCGGCGTCTCCCGTATGATGCGCCACGGCTGGTAATTGACGCCCGACGGCGCGAGGCGAACGCATTCCAGCGCTTCGGCGTACCTGCCTGCCGCTCCCTGCGTGAGCGGTTTATTCCCATCGCCGTCGAAGAAAAGCTCGCGCCAGGGTTTTCTTACCCGCGACCGGTTGGTGATTTTAATCAACACGTCCACCAGCGACCTTTTTCCCGAGGGAATGCCCACGGGCGACACGATCACCAGCTTCTCGCCGTCCCTCAGTCCGGCCTTTTTCGCAAAACCCTGCCTGTTGAACGTGAGCGCCATCCAGCACGTTCCGAGGCCGAGGCCGGTCAATTCGAGTACCGCCTTTTCAAAACAATACCCGAAATCCAAAAACGCGCGGGCGGCAGGCGTTGTCACGCCGGCGATGAACAGCCGCGCCCCCTTGATGAATCCGTAGGTGCCGAAACGGCGCGGCCCGGCTTTTTCCGCTTCGGCAAGGTCAATGAGTTCCAGGCGGCATTTATTGCCGAACGTACCGATGGTATTGCTTTGGCAGATGTTCCTTATTGAGGCCTTCTGCTCATCAGAAAGCGGCATGGGATCATAGGTGCGGACCGAGACGCGGCGGCGGATTAATTCAATCATAGATGACATGGAAAGGTCCTTTTCATTTCCTCAGAAATATACTATGTAATTGAAAGACCTTGCGGCAAGCTGGGATTTTTTAAATGAATTTTCTGCCGTAGGGTACGGGATTCCAAACAATGACCGCAGATCCCCTCTGCCGATACAACAATCTCTTCTTCCGACGTGCAAATCTTGACCTGCCGCTTTTTATCAGGGAGGCGGCGGAAGCCGGGGCCGGGGGGAGACGACCCTTGGAAGTACCCGAAGGGGTATACCGCTCCCCCGACTTTTTATTTTAATAAAAAAGCCCCTGCCCTTTTATCAAGAACAGAGGCCTTTTCAATCCAGCAAAGAAACTCTTTTACTGGTTATATTCCTTCAGCACTTCCTTGTTCATCACCTGCAGCTCGACCCTGCGGTTGATCTTTCTTCCTGCCGCGCTCCTGTTGTCTGCCTTGGGAACGTCGGGGCCGTATCCGGCGGCCGAGAGGCGCGAGGCAAGCTCGGGCGCGACGCTTACCAGGTAACTGCGCACCGATTCCGCGCGCGCGTTGCTCAGGCGCTTGTTGGCCTCGTACTTGCCTATATTGTCGGTGTGGCCGCCCACTTCGAGCTGGAGCTTGGGATATTTGAGCAGCATCTTGCCGATGATGTTGAGATACGGTTTCGAGTTTATGGAAATCTCGGTTTTGCCGGTCTCAAAATACACCGCGTCGAGGATGAGAAGGCCGGTGGAGAGCAGCTGCTTTTCCATGTCGGAGCGCTTCGACACCTCGTCGCTGAGACGCTTCTTGGTGTCGGCAAGCTCCATCGAATCGCGCTTCGACTTCGCCGCGAGCGAATCGGCCCGACGTTTTTCCGCTTCGCGCGCCTGGGCCGCGGCAATGGAATCCGCGATCACCTTCTTGGCAAGGCCGTCGGCGACCTCCTGCAGGTGCGCGGCCTTCCTCGTCTGTTCCTCTCTGTCAAGTTCCGCCTTGCGCTGCGCCTCGCGGTCGGCCTTTCTTTTTCCGGCAAGAAGGTCGAAGGTGAAATCGATGCCGGCGAAAACCCGGTACGGCTCGAGCGCGCGCGGCTGGCCCGACGGCCTTGCCTGGGACGCGGCGATGTCGGCGCCGAGCAGGAAATTCATGTAAAAGGGCGTGCGGAAGACGATCGACGGCGTCACCATGACCGGGTCGGTCTTGAACGCGACATTGTTCAAAAAGGTCAGGGAATTTACCTCCAGTCCCAGGGTGATGATCTCATGCACGTTTCCCTGGAGCCCGAGCCCGAGCAGCAGTTGGGCCTTTTTGTCCTTTTGCAGGGAATACACCGCGCCCTCGTTGAGGTGGATTTTAAACGACTTCTCCTCGGTCCCGAACACGGCCGACTCAAGCACCCGCCCTATGAAATCGTACCCGGTGCGCGTCTCAAAATAATCGAAACCGTCTGCGGCGTTCGAGTCGAGCTGGTTGAACGAAGTGCCGCCGACAATGGAGGCCTGCGCGCCCAGGTGAAAAGGGGACGCTTCCGGGAGCGGCAGCGCGCCCATGACGCCGGCCTGAACAGCGCCGAGCCCGGCCGCCGGGCTGCTTTTGTAATCGACCGAGCCGAACCCGTTTACCTGGCCGAACACGTCAAACCAGGGGTTGATGCCGAATGAAAACGCGCCGGTGCCCACGATGATGTTTGAACCTGCGTTGGGCGTGAGCGTATAACCGATCTGCTGTTTATACCAGCTCCCGAAAACGGAAAACGACAGCCTGCCCGCGCCCACGGTCTCGGCCGAAGGCGTATGGACAAGGCCGCGGGTCGCGTCTGCGGTAAAGGTCGGATTGGGGCCTTCGTCGCTTTTTTCCTCCTGCGCCGCCCATGAAAACCACAGGCATCCCAGGACTGCAATCAACGCGAGCGCCCGTTGTAGATGTTGATTCGCCATAGTTGCTCCTTTCCTGCAAAGAAACATGGCTGTAAGTCGTACGCAATTAAGAATGTTTGTCTTTGCCGACGCTTTCGCATCCGGGGGAAAGTGTAAAAAACACGTAATAAAAAAAAGGGCCGGACTTCAGATCGGGTCGGCTAAATGAATGATACAAATAAGGCAGAAATTTGTCAAAAACTTTTTTGGCAAAAACGCGGAAGGCGCGCCATCGTGAGGCAAAATTCCGTGATATATATTACATAATTCGGTAGCATTTCCGGCGGTAAGAGGCATCGATATGGCAAAAGAACTCGTGATCATGCCGAACTGGCTGGGCGACTGCGTCCTGGCGCTCTCGGTGGTCCACCGGAAGATCACCATGCAGCACACCAGCCTCACCCTTCTCGTGCCCCAGCCCCTTGTCCCCCTGTGTGCCGCGCTGTGCGGCCATCCCATCATCCCCATCAACCGCAGCACCCGCGAAGGATACGTTACCGCACTTGACGAGGTGCGAAAGCAGCGGTTCGACGCGGTGTACGTGCTGCCGCCCTCGTTCTCGTCCGCGCTGTTCGCCTTCCGGACGCGGATAAAAAAGCGGCGCGGCATTTCGGGCGAATGGCGCAGGCCGCTGCTCACGAGCCCGCTGCCGCGCTCGCTGCGCAACGTTTCGAGCCACCTCACTTACGAATACGCCATGGTGCTCGAAACCGATTACGTGCCGCCCGAATACTGGCAGGGCGTCAAGCTTGACAAGCACGACGATTACGCGGGACGCATCGTGTTCTGCCCCGGCTCCAAGTACGGACCGGCAAAACAGTGGAACGGGTTCCCCGCGCTCGCCGAGCTTTTGCCCGGCAAGGAAATCGTGGTGCTCGGCGACGAGGGCGACGCCGCGGCGGCCGAGGCCGTGGAGGCGGCCGGTCCCGAACGCGTGAAAAACCTCGCGGGCAAGACCTCGCTCGTGGAGGCGGCGCGCATCATTTCCCACGCCAGGGTGGTGGTCGCCAACGATTCCGGCCTCATGCACTGCGCCGGATTCACGGGAACGCCCGTGGTGGGGATCTTCGGCTCCACCGCGCCCGCCTGGACCCGCCCCCTGGGCGCCAAGGTAAGAATCGCGCATGTCAAGACCGACTGCTCCCCCTGCTTCAAGCGCACCTGCCGGTACAATGACAACCACTGCCTCACCCGCATCACGCCGGACCTGGTGCTGGGGCTGATGCATCAGTTAGTACCGGAAAAACTTTAAATAAAATTATTAATAAATCAGGGCGTTCCCCCGCTTCGCGGGGTCGGTCTCCCTCGGGGCCCGGGCTCGCCCTCGTTGCCGCCTGCCACGAGGGCGCTTCGCGCCGTGGTCAGGCGGCAATGCGCTCCGGCGCACCGCTCCGGTCCACCTAACGCGGGGCAGAGGAACATTGCCCGCCTGTCAATTACTGCTTCGCAATTTTAAAGTGAACTGCAATTGATTTCTCTCTCGCCATCAGCGGCGCCTCGAAGGCCGAAGGAATTGGCCGCTCGAAAATAGGTGAAAGTCTGGACATCGCATTGCAAAAAGGGAAGAATAAATTGGGCGTTCCCCCGCTTCGCGGGGTCGGTCTCCCTCCGGGCTCGGGCTCGCCCTCGTTGCCGCCTGCCACGAGGGCGCTTCGCACCGTGGTCAGGCGGCAATGCGCTCCGGCGCACCGCTCCGGTCCACCTAACGCGGGGCAAAGGGTCATTGCCCACCTCTTTAAAAACCGCCTTCGCAAATTGAAGAACCCCGCCCCAAGTGGCGGGGATTCTTCCTTGGCTATAGAATTAGAATATTTTATAGTCGCCCGCTAACCCCGCGCCAAGTCGCGGGGAATGCGCGGGCTGTGCCATTCAACTCTACTCGTCTTGATTTCTCACATCGCCATCAGCGACGCCCCCTCGGCCGAAGGATCGGCCGCTCGTGCTGTTTGAGCCCGGCATCTTTGATCAAACTATAGGTTTGTCCTGCCGGGTGAGTTTACGAGCGGCCCGGAGGCCGAGGGATCAGGCGGCGCTGCAGGCGCGGCGTTCTTTGCCTACTTTCTTTCGCTGCTGAAAGAAAGTAGGTAGGGGTTCAGGGGGCGAAGCCCCCGACTCAGTTGCACGAGCGGGCCGTCGTTTTCGCTCCTTGTTCCCACAGGATGCACGCAACATGGGACGAAATTGATTTCGTTGACAAAGAACCCGACGGCATCATAGAATCAGGTGTTGGGAATAAATTCACATACTTGAAGCTTCACCCATGGTGCGTAGACGAGTTGACGCGTTAACGGGTTAACGCGTAGCAACAGGAACTTCTCCTTCAGAAAAATGGAGAACGCACACACATGTCAAAAATATTTTTGCCGATCATTCTCGCGGCCCTTGCCGTCCGCGGCCAGGACATCACAGCGTCGGATTCGACGATCCAGATTTACAACAACTCCCTGATGAGCTTTGCAGACGGCGTGCAGTTTACCAGCCACTCGCCAGCAACCATTCACCTCGACTCCGCCGTGGTGCATGTCGACACAATGGACACAACCGGCATGCAGTCCCCCGTGCCGCAGTTGTCGTGGAAGAACGAAGACCCGATTCAGGCACAGTTCGTGTGGCGGATGGATTCCACAGGCAGCAACAATTACCGACTGACAAAAATCGCGTTCGCCCCGTTAAACGCCCAACCGCTCTCATTCTCCGGGACCGATACGACAGAGGCGATCTTCATGGTAGAAATCGGGTTCCTCTACCCGCTGGACATGGCCCCGAAATTCGTGCGCACGTTCAGGGGAAGCCTGAAGCTGTTCTTTTCCAACGGGCAGATAATGACGCTGGGGCTCACGGCGCATGACTTGAATGCGGGGGTGAAAAGGCAGGTGATGGGGGCGGGAGGCAATAAGACCTCCGGCGCAGGGATGATGAGTTATAAAAATAAAGTGAGGTGTTTGGTGAATGGGAGAAAAGTGGACGGGGATGAGATGAGGGCGGGAAAGAGGGATATGTTGAAAGTGGTGGGAAGATAGGGCTGTATGAAAGAATTCGTGTATGCCGATAAAAATGTTCAATTGGATCGCGATTGAGTGATGAGCGGAAATCGAAGTGGCATTACAGATAGTTACTCAAGCCATCCGAAATAGTATTTATCCAACGAGCAGGTATAAACATGAAGGAAACAAATGCTGCCCACGATCTTCTAGGTAGAGAACTTAAGAGCGGTTGGAAAGTTACTAGGAAGATTGAAAAACACGAGACTTCGACAGGTTCATTTTTCTCAGTATGCTACGAGGTACAAAAAGACAAGAGGGTTTGTTTTCTAAAGGCATTCGATTTTGCCAAGTTCTTCCAACTTGCAAAGAGCGCCGAGATAGTTGATGTAATGGCGGATATGCTAAATGCCTACAAATATGAAAAGCAACTTTCGGATCTTTGTAAGACGTCTCACGTAACCAAAGTCGTGTATGTTAATGAGGCGGGCGAAGAAACTATTCCAGAGTATACAATTCCTGTTGTACCCTATTTGATTTTCGACTTAGCTGATGGCGACGTAAGATCGAGACTCGAGTTCTCTGATGGCCTTGACTTTGCATGGCGGCTAAAATCCTTGCATGATATCTCAATCGGTATAAGACAACTTCATAAAATCGAAATAAGCCACCAAGACCTTAAGCCTTCCAACATTCTCGTTTTCGACACCAGCTCAAAAATTGGCGATCTTGGAAGGTCCGTTTGCAGGCTCGTCAATGGCCCTTACGATGAAATGTGTTTTTCTGGAGATTTTACCTATGCACCACCTGAAATAATGTACAAGTACTTTGAGAAAGATTGGAGCAAACGTGTTTTTGCAACAGATTGTTATCTTCTCGGTAGTATGGTCGTTTTCTATTTTGCTGGCACAAGTATGTCCGCACTGCTTCAAAAAAATCTTCCCGACAAATTTAAGGTGCATGTTTATCGTGGTCCTTTTGATCAAATACGTCCTTATCTTTTAGAAGCTTTCTCAATATCTCTAGATGAATTTAAGAATTGCATTTCCAATGCATTTTTTAAAGAGGAGCTTGGATGGGTTGTTGAAAGGCTTTGTTATCCTTTACCAGAGAATCGAGGCCACCCAAGGAATCTTTGTGGAATTCAGAATCAGTTTAATCTGGAAAGGTTCGTTTCAAAATTCCATCACCTGCACTTAAAAGCCGAATATCTACTAGGTAAATAATGGCAGAACAGTTTGAGCAAAAAGAACGACGAGTAATTCCAAACTGGCGCAGCTTCAATGTAACTGCCTGCCTTGGGGAATTAGACCATTCCGGTCTTACATTTCCAAGCAAACCAAGTGAGGTATTTGACATTTCCGACTACACAGCTATTTGGCGACAAAATAAGAGAATCTCATTTGCAGCCGATTTGATCAGTGCTACGTTTGCAAATGGCGACGATTTCACTGATGATGCCAAAGATGCAGCTAGATTTGTCATTAAACAAGCCGAGAAATGCCCACCACCGTTAATTCGGCTAGCTGAAATCATTATAGGCAAGAACCCTCATGACAACACCTCTCCTCCACAGCCAGGGGAAGACTTAAGTCTCTCGAAAGTATATAAGTCTATTAATGTTTTAAGAGATAGATTAAGATCCTTCCCCCAAAATCCCATTCCACATGTTGAATTATCTAGATGTTATTCAATACTAGGAGAAAAATATAAGGCAATTAAGAATATGAAGGCAGCGTTGTACTTGTCACCTGAGAATAGGTTCATTGTTAGAGCGGCCATACGGCTCTTTGCACATTTTGGAGAACCCGAATATATTCATAACATTGTAAAGAAAAGTGGTATTGTACGTTACGACCCCTGGGTAATATCCTCGGAAATTTCTCTCGCGGACCTATTGGGGAAGACGTCATCATTTATCAAAAGAGGAATACAATTCATTGAATCAAAGAAATTCGATCCCTACAGCTTAACGGAACTTTGTTCGTCAATTGCTACAGTCGAGTTAAATGCTGGAAACAGAAAGAAAGCAAGAAAATTGCTTCAAAGCTCTCTTATTGCGCCAAATGACAACTCCCTTGCCCAAGTCGAATGGATTAACAACATAGATTATCTATTTGACTTGGATCTAAAAAGATATAACGTGAACTGCAATTCTGAAGCATTGGCGCTTAACAGCTATTTTGAAAACAAATGGAATGACGCTTTCTTCTATTCTAAGAACTGGGCTAAGGATATGCCTTTTACAAAGCGTCCCGTCCTCATGGCATCTCACGTAGCAATTAGTTTGCTAAATCAGCCACAATTGGCGATTGATATCCTGAAAAGTGGATTAGTATCACACCCTGGAGATCCACAATTGATCAACAACCTAGTGTATTCACTGGTGCTAGTTAATAAGCTCTCCCAAGCCGAAAGCCTGATGGAAAATGTGGGCGACATATCCGACTTAACCAACACAACTAATATTTGTCTCACCGCAACATCAGGGCTGATTGCATTCCGAAAAGGTAATTTCAGCATGGGTAAAGATCTTTATCTAAAAGCCATTGAAGCAGGCAAATTGACTAATAACCCATATTACCGTTGGATACCAACTTTATGTTTTGCGCGCGAAGCAATATTGTCGAAATCTGAGAATGCATCTGAACTATTAAAAATTGTTGATAAAGTACCTAACGACCTTGAGATTCCATCCGTCACAGTTCTCAAGAAAGAAGTTCTTGACCTACTCAGTTTTGTGAAGCCTGCGTAATTATCCAACACGTCTTCATTTCCATTTGCAACTTTTTCCCTCACATTCTCTCCTCTTCGCCCGTCTCTTCGCCCTCTCCTTCTCCCTCCTCCCTGCCCTTCCCATTTCGTCTTGCAGCTTGCGTATTCTAAATCAAAAACCTCAAGGTGAATCGCGCCTCAGGATACCTGAAAACCAGTTCAGGTAAACGGAAAAGCAGCCAAGGTGGCCGGAAAAGTGATTCAGGCGGCTGCCAATGTGGTTAAGGCGGGCGGAACAGTGGTTAAGGTGCCCGAAAAGGTGGTTCAGGCGACCGGAACCATGAGTCAGGCGGTCGGGCAGGTGGTTAAGGTAAGCTAAAAAGTGGTTCAGGTGCTTAAAAAACCCCTTCAGGCGGCCGGAAGAAAAAATTTTTCATCGTTCCACACCGCTTTTTCGGCCTCCTGACAGGATATTCCGGTTGCCTGAACCCTCGTTTAGTCTGCCTCGCGTGGTTCCGGGTTCCCTTTCGCCATTCCGGCCGCATGATAACCAGTGTGCCACGAGCCTTGATACCGACCATTATTTATATCACTCCTCAAACAGCAGGCCGCGGGGCACCGCAAAGGGCAGTGGCAAGGTATGCCTTATTTACGGGAAATCTGCATACCCGTAAAATTTTTCTCTTGAAACAAACGTATTTGATTTGTATATTAAAGGCAACACACCCGCCACGCCTCTTCCGCTTATGCGAAATGCGCAACCATGGCGGGTTTTCTTTTGGGGTACCGCAAGATGTCGCTCAAACCCTATGACAAACCCCATCTCTCCTATGATGATCAAGTCCAGCTGTTTGTCAAACGCGGCCTCCTGGTGCGCGATCTGAAGGCAGCTGCGGAATTCCTTTCACGTGTAAGCTATTACAGACTGAGCGCCTATCGCTTCCCTTTCTTGCAGCAGAACGACTTGTTTCTACCTGGAACCTCTTTTGAGCAACTCACCAGACTTTACAAGCTCGACGACGCGCTGCGTCAAGCGTTTATCTGCGCGCTTTCTCCCATTGAGATTTACCTCCGCACAAGGGTCACCTATCAACTTACGGCAAAATATGGACCGTTTGTGCAGTACGATCCGTCTGTGTTTAGGTCGACATTTGACCACGCAAAATGGGTTCAAGCGGTGGAAATCGAAATCGTCAGGGGGCATGAGACCTTCTTGGATCATTTCAAGTCAAAATACTCGGGGTTTCCCCGTCTCCCTCTTTGGATGGCCGTCGAAGTGATGAGTTTCGGAAGCATTTCCAAACTGTATGGCGGATTGTTACCCGATCCCCAACGCAGTATCAGCAGCATTTTCGGTATACACCATTCGGTGTTGCACAACTGGATGCACGCACTCACCTACGTTCGAAATGTATGCGCTCATCACAGCCGACTCTGGAACAGGGAGCTGGCAATAAGGCCCGAGATTCCTCGCAAGGCTGCTGAGTGGCAAAAAATTCACATCGACAATACTCGTATCTTTTCTATTGCCGCCGTCGTTGATTGGATAACCACCAAAGCATTGCTCCCGAGTCCTGCAATTGAAAAAATGTTCTCGGTAATCGACGAGATTCAAAAACAAGGCTCACGGTTTCCGGCCTTCATGGGAATTCCATCCGATGTGCAGCTCCGGCCGTTGTGGAAATAGAAGGTGTACTTTCAGGCAAGCCCCCCTCCCCATTCCCCATTAACATCTTGATTACTTGACACTCGGGAACCTGCTCAAATCCGTATGCGGCAGAAACAGCGCCGCCACATAGGCGTCCATGTACCGGTTGTCGGACGACAGGTCGATGTAGGTCATGCGCCTGGCCAGGGCGGCCATCTCGTCGCGCCGCGTCTTTGACAATAGCGAAAGCGTCGCGCCGGTGAGCGAGGAATTGCCCAGGTAGCTGAAGCGGTCGCGCGGGATGTCGGGCAGCATGCCGATGCGCACCGCGTGCTCGATGTTGATGAACCGCCCGAACCCGCCCGCGATTGACACGCGCGAAATGCTCCCGAAGGTGAGGCCGATGTTAGACAGCATGAGGTCGCAGGCGGCGTAGATCGCGCCCTTGGTGCGGATGAGGTTTTCGATGTCGGCCTCGGTGATCACGATCTCCTTGTTCGCGTACGCGGCCGCGGACTTGACAAGGAGGACCCCGCGGGTGCCCTCGACCCGGGGCGCGCGCCATACCGGCACGCGGTCGGTGATCTTGCCGGCCCGGTCGATGAGGCCCTTCGAATACAGCTCGCCGAGCAGCGAAATGAGCCCCGACCCGCAGATGCCCTTGGGCTTTCCGCCGCCGATCACGCCGTATTTCACGTCCTTCATTTTCGGGTCGATGTCGAACGATTCAATGGCGCCGTCGGCCGCGCGCATGCCGCACTTGATGCCCGAGCCCTCGAACGCCGGCCCGGCCGAGCACGCGGCCGCCATGAGGAACTCGGCGTTGCCGATCACGATCTCGCCGTTGGTGCCGATGTCCATGAACAGGCCCACGCCCTTGGCGTCATTGATCATGGGCGCGGCAAGCAGGCCCGACGTGATGTCGCCGCCCACGTAGGAGCCCGCGCCCGGCGCGAACGACACGGCTGCCAGCGGGTGCGCGTTGAGCCCGAGCTCGCGCGCGGTCATGACCGCCGGGCTGTTGACAACCGGAACATACGGGCTTTCGCGGATGGTCTGCGGCGGCAGGCCCAGCAGCAGGTGCACCATGGTGGTGTTGCCCGCGATCGCGACGTTGAACACGGACGATGCCGGCGTTTTTATCTCCTTGAGGCATCCGTCAATGAGGCCGTTGACCGTGGAAAGCACGAGCGTGCGCAGCTCCTCGCGCCGCTTTTCCGTTTTCGCGAACTCGATGCGCGCGATGACGTCGGCGCCGCGGCTGATCTGGGCGTTGTAGTCAGACCTGCTGGCGAGGATCTTGCCGTCCGCCATGTCAACGCAATGCATCGAAATCGTGGTGGTGCCGATGTCGCACGCGATGCCGATGGAGCGCTGCGACTTATCGCCGGGCTCCACCGATTCAACCACAAGACCGGCGCCCTCGTCGCGCGCGCGGACCGTCACCTGCCCGTTCTGGCCGCGCAGCGCCTCGGGCAGCTTTCGCAGTGCGGGAAGGTCGCAGCGGATGGCGCCGGCCTGTTCGGCGGCCTTGCGCAGTTGTTTTTCGAGGCGGCCGAAGTCCGAGGCGTTGTTGTCGGCCGTCGGCGGCTCGACGCTCAGCGAATACGACTTGACAATAGGTGAAATGTCCTTTGGCGCGGGGAACAGTTCGGGCGGGATCGCCATGAGGTCTTTTCCGAGCGCCATTCCCGCCGCCTCTTTTGCACGGTCATGGAGTACGGCGACAACGGCGTCCCCGCACACCGCGGCCTGGCACGACAGGATCTGCAGCGGGCCGTCGGCCGGCGTCACGGAAAACTTCCTGCCCTTGACTTCCACGCATCCCTCGATGAGCTCCACCAGGCATTTGTGGCAGGTGCCCTTGCCCCCGCATTCGAGGTGAAGGCTGGCATCGCCGAGCAGTGCGGCGGCATCGGACAGCCTGGTGCCTTCGGCGATTTCGCCGGATTTTTTGGAAGGGAGAAACGTGATGGTGGGGGGCATGTAGGAAAAATACAAAGCGCCCAAACATTACCTATAGATATTGGTGGGGCAACCACTTCGTGGTTTCCCCTGGCCCCCGGCTTTCCCGCGCCGCGCGACATTCGAGTAGCGAATTTATTAATGAACACGTACTTGTGTTGGGCTTGCCGAGGCATCGAAACGCGGCGCGGGACGATCCGGGGGCACACCCCTTCCTGCAAAGGTGCGCGCGAGTTCGCTCGCTTTACGCTCGCGATGCGTCGCACCTTCGCAACGCAACCGCTGCGGAATACCCCCTCCGCCTACGGCGGTGTCCCCCTTGATAAGGGGGATTATATACTTAACTCCCTTTTCGAAAGAAACGGAGGATAAGGTATTGAACCTTTCACATCCTTCCGCCGACTATAGAAGTATCAAGGAGAGGTCAAAGCGCTTCATTTTCTGAAAATTGAAACAATTTAAAAAAGAGGCAGAATGCGAGCTGCTAACTGGCTTCTAATCGGTCTATTGTTTTTGTTCGGTTACGGCACCACTTCAACAGCGATTCCGATTACCGGTATTACCTTCACTCAAACTTCTTCTACCGTTGTCTCTGGAAACGGCCTGAGTCTCACTCTGTCGATAGACTCGACGAGCTATCAGCCGGGGCAGCAGATTTCTATTACAATTGCTGAAAAGAACACCCTGGCAACGAAAGACAGTATCGAAGCAGCTAATGCATGGTTTGTTCAAGGTCTAAACATGGGCCGCCCTTGCGGGACAAATCATCCTTTTGGAATATCTATCCTGCAAGGAAATTACGATACAACAAACGTGGCTTCCATCACTCCGCTCCACCTTTACGACCCGAATGTAGTGTATTGGTGCCCTCTGCCGCTATCTGTTATTACTGCCTACGATTTTCAACCTTCAAGTGATACAGCTGTCATTTATTCCTATTCCGTGCTGACACCCGACAGCTCATTGCCACCTTGGTCGATGAAAATGATCGGCAAGGTTAGTTCGACAGGATATTGGGCTGGTAATCCCCCAGCAGCGACCTTCATTAACTTTACTCCTGGTATCTACACCGTCGTTGGAGGTGATGAATGGGGTGCACTGGTTATACTCCATTTCACTGTTACACCAGCAACGGCTGTAACATCGCCTCACCAGAAGCTGAATCTTCAGGCAAAAGTAATACCCCAAGGATGCGTTTATAATATTAGAGGAGCGTTGGTATCTTCATCTGGACGGCGAGGACAGATCCCTGGAATTTACTTTATCAAAAGCGGCCGTACTGGACTGTTTACTGTAATCAGGTAATCAAGTATATAATTCCCCTGATAAGGGGGATGTATTTGTCGAATCTCCCGGTATTTAAATTGATATAACAATTGCGGCGGGGAATTTTATTGCCGCGCGTTAGGCAGGACTGGAGGCCGCTATGAAGAGCGGTGCTGCCCGGACCCCGGCGGGCCTCCGCCATCGGGCCGTGGCAGCCCGAGCCGACAGGCGAGACCGGAAGGACGGCCGACCCCCGCGTGTAGGGGCGGTTCGCGAACCGCCCCTACACGCGGGGGGAACGCCCAACTTTTTATTTTTTATTCGCAAACTTCTTCATGAACGGCCCCAGGTCCGACGCCTCCTGGGGCCCCACGAGCACCTCCCAGCCCGGCATCTGCTCCTCGAGCTCGCCGGAGATGGAGGCGACGTAGCCGGGGATGATGATTTTGCGCGAGGCGTATTGCCCGTCAACATCCTTGCTTTTAAGGAAAGCGCCGATCTTCTCGCCGTTGAACTTGCGCGCGGCCCAGGCCGTGAGCACGCTCATGCCCTCGGCGTCCACGATGGCGAGGTGCGCGGGCACGCCCGCGTTCTCGAGCTCGCCGCTCACGATGAAATACGTGAGCGAGAAATTGGTGGTGACCACGAACGGCGCGTCGGGAGCGGGCTCCCCTATCTTATAGATGTTCGCGTCAACCTGGATCGGCTTTTGCGGGTCGGTGAAGATGTTCTGGCGCAGCATGAGCAGGGGAAGGAGAGATTCTTTTTCTGACTTATCAATGACGACGACGGATGCATATTTGCAGATCGCGCTTGACGCATCGGCAACCATATCGGCGGCCGATTGCCTTCCTGTGACGAAATTGATGAGGGGATATCCCATCTGTTTCACCGACGAGGCAATCGCGGCTTTTCGCATTACGGTGTTGTTCTGGATCATGGCCGCGGCATTTTCCGCGGGCACGTCCAGTATGATATTCCTCTGGCCCATGCCGGCGCATTTCTGCGTGAGCTCAAACACACCATCTATTGCGGCGGCGCTGACGCATACCGGCATTTTCGACCGGATTGAAAACGGGACAAGCTCTTCGACGTTTTGATTTGTCACCGCATGCAGAAGCGGCGCGCGCATGGCAACAGCAGTTCCGCATTCAATCAGATTTCTTACGAATTTACTTTTTAGGATGATTGCGCCGGAAAACTTTTGGCTGCAAATCCTGGCCGCATCAACAAACTTTTTAACGTCTCCGCTTTTATTGTTGATGCACAGCATGTCAATGCGGAGCGTCTCGCCCACTCTGACGATTGCGTAGGACTCCATCTCCGCGGCAATTTCTGCCATTTCCTCCTCACTCGCCGAGTCATCCACCTGGACTGCAATAGCGGTCGGGTGCACGAATGTCTTGTCGTGCCGGAACATGACGGTTTCATTCCCCACCGCCGCGGCCTTTTCGCCTGTTCCTATTTTGACAAGTCTGATCGGCGGCTCGCTCGCCGCGCCGATCACGGTTTTGGCTTCTTCCGAAGCGTACGGGCAAGCGGCAAGCTCGGCGTTCTTCTGCGCCAGTTTCATGGCGAACGCCATGCAGGTTGCCACCCCGCATTCCCCGCAATTTGTTTTCGGGAGCAGCTTGAAGATGTCCATGCCCGTGAGTTTCTTAGCCATTAGTAATCCATTTCGTTATTCTAATCAAATTGGGCGTTCCCCCGCTTCGCGGCGGTCGGTTCTCCCTCCGGTCGCCCCTAACGCGGCGGCAGACTTTATCATCTTAAAAAGCCGTTGCTGCGCCGGGCGGGCATTTGTCAATCATCAGTCGACATTCAGATCGCCGGAAATTCCTTCTTTCCAATGCCGCTCGCGGGTGCGCACAACGGAAGAATGAATCGTGCAACTGTCGGTACCCGGCCGCACCCATGAGGGGGAAGACCTCCCCACCATATCACTTATTTTTCATCTTATCAATAATTCTCTTCACTGTCTTGACGGCCTCAGGATAATACATCACCAATAGATTCGTCCCCGCATTAATCAACGCCATTGCGGCACTGATCTCAAGATTCGCCCCTCTTGTCGATGCATCACCCCACATTGAAAATTCCTTACCGCTCGCATTCGCCTCCTTGCATTTTGCCGTCTCGAATCCGATGGTGGAAATGAACGGCATGCCAAGCATCGCGTCGCCGCTAAGCGCGGCCAGCCTGATGCGCTCCATCACCGAATAGCTGTATTCGAGGCCGTAGCCGAGCGCGCCGGTCATGGGGTCGATCACGATTTTTTCAGGCTTCATTCCCATGGTGGTGAGCAGGATGGCGAGCTGCTTGGCCATGTTCACGTCGATGGGAGACTGCGCCACGATGCAATGGCCGTAGCCCATTGCCGCGCCCGCGATGGTCTTGTAGTTGTCGGTCTCGGCCCAGTTGAGCAGCAGGTTTTCACCCGCGAAATCGGCTGCGACCTTCTTCATCACCTCGTTGCGCTTGTCAAAATGCGCGGGCCCGCTCACGATGACGGGAACGCCCACGGCCCTGAGCACGGCGCCGACGGCGTCGGCCGCGTGCTGCGCCGGGCGGTTTCCCTTGTCCGGGTGGCACCCGTCAAGCCGTACGCTTATCGCCTGTGCCCCGAGTTTTTCCACGCAATGGCGCGCCATGGCCGCCGGGTCTGAAAGCATTGTCCCGAAATGATCGCGCAATGCTGTGGGATACTTTTCCGGCGGCGCGTCAAACACCTCCATGGCAATGGCGGGCGGGGCACCCGCTGCGCCTTCCGCGTACCTGAACGGCAATATGCCTTCACCGCCGAGCACGAGGCTCGAGGTGCGCGTGCCGCTGCCTCCCAGGGTCACGCTAACGACTTTTCCGGAAAACGCTTCCTTTGCATGAGAGAACTTTGTCGGCAGAACAATGTCCGGTCCCGCTTGGACTTCTTCTGAAGATGAATCTTTTTCCCGCGTAATGCTTTTTCCCTGCAATGATTCCGCTGAAGCAAGCAGTGATTTTACGGCATCCTGCAATGTCGGATCTGCCGGACCCGACGCGGCCTTGTATGACAAGTCAGCCACCACCGCCCTCAAATAGGCAAGCGACTCATCAACCGAAGCGTTGGGGCCTGGAACCGGCGGAATATCCACAGGCTCCCGGATGTGCGTCTGCTTTCGCGTCGGTGCCCGCTTGTCCGCCACCGGCCTTGAAGCCTCCGCTTTCGGTTCACCCGGTCCAGTTTTTCCGGACTCCCGGCTTGCATCAACTTTTTGCGCCTCGGGGCCCGGCTGCGTAATGTCCCACATGTCAAGAGCAGGGTGCTTTCTCGCCTTGAGAAACGCCATAATCGCGGCGGTATCGGTCCCTACCGTCTCGTCGGCTATCCTGTCGAGCAGGTCCGGCCACTGCGTGCGCTTCGCCGCGATCTCGAGGTCTTCCTTCATCTGCGCCTTCAGTTGCGACGGCATCCATACGATGCGCGAGATCCCGCCTTCGGCGGCAAGAAATTTTTTCGACAGCAGGAAACTCTTGCCGCAGCCGATGAACCCGGGCGTCTGCTGGCCGCCGCCAACGTTGCCGGCGAGCGTGGAGAACTTCATGCCGAGCGGCGTGTCGCCCGGATATTCCCGGTTGACGACGATCACGCCGTTGAGCTCGGGCGAAACGCCGCAGATCGCCTCGAAGCAGCCGCACGAGGTCATGGGGTTCTTCATGATCGAGTACATGGTGATTTCCTCGACCGCCTTGTTGGAATGCTGGTACACGTAGTCGTTGATGTTTCTCCACACGCCGCGCACCGGGTCGAGCAGTTCCCCTTTGGCAAGGGGCTGGTTGGGGCCCGTGGGGTCGATCTCGTAGGCCGCCTTGCCGTCGAGCCAGTTGTAGGCGCCGCACAGGCCGAGCCGCTCGGGCGTGATCACGCACACGTGGTTGGGCGCGAACGACTGGCACAGCAGGCACGAGTAAAAAATGTCGGCGCTTTCGTCGGTCATGGACTCGAGCCGCAAATTGCGCTCGCGGTACACGGCGCGCGCCTTTTTAATGAGCTCCTCCACCGTTGCGGCGTCGGTGTGCAGCGTCACCTGCACCTTGTCGATGATGGCCGGATATTCGGCGAGGAATTTTGCACGGATGATCTCGCCCAGGTGTCTGATGCGGAATCCTTTTGCGAACGCGTCCTTGCTGATGCGCACCCAGATGATGTCGCGCTGGCCCATGTGCCACACGCCCTCCGCGCCGTTGACAAGATGATGTATCTGGCGCTCCAGAATGGGCTCGAAGTCGGGCTGCATCTTGCGTCCCGCGACTTCCACCCAGATGGCGAGCGGAAGCTGCGTTCCGGCGGGAACTTGATCGGCCTCCTTGCCGACCACGGTGATTTTTCCGTCTTCCACCTCTGCGGGTTCCTTCATGGTGCAATATTCAAACGCCGTGGTTTTATTGCCGCCGAACTCCACCTGCACCTGTTCCTTGCGGATGCGCTCCCCCTCGAAAGCGGGGCCGTAGTTCACGGGGATGGGCACCGTGGTGATCTTCACCTTGCAGCCGCGCACTTCGAGCGCTTTCGACACGATCGAGTCGAGCGGCACGTTGCTCACCACGTGCTCGTAGGTGCAGATGCCGGTGGGAAGGATCTGGGGGATCGCCGTGTTTGCAATGGTGGGAAACCCGTAGTTGATGCAGCCGGCCGCGGCCGCGTATTTCTCTTCGTCAACTTCGCCGAGCGCGAGCACGAACGCGAAAACCCTGTTCTTGTTGTAGGCAAGGTTGCGCTTGAAGTCGCCCTTCTTGACGCCGCCGAAAGACAGCGCGGCGCGGCTGGCAAAGCCCAGAGAGTGTATCGCGGCACTGATGTCCTTGCCGAAAGGGACCAGCCGCGTGGGCCAGCCGAGCTCGACGCCCTTTGACGCGAGCTGTTCGGCAAACGATACGCCGTTCACATTACCGGCCATGAATACGTAAAGATTCTTGCCCTGCAGTTCGCGCGCGAGCTTGACAGCCGCGTCTGCGTCACGCGCGGCTCCCACCACGGCGGCAAACCCCGGGGCCGACCCGTCAACAAACTCCACGCCGCGCTCGCGCATGATCACGTCATCCGCCGCGCCGAGCCAGATGCCCTCGGCGGGATCCGGACCGATCACCGTCTTGCATGCCTCAATCACCTCAAAGCCCAGCAGCGTCGCCATGCCCGCGTCAAGCGTGTTTCCGAGGTACGGCAGCCAGTGATGGTCTGCGGGCAGAGGCGGCAGCAGCCTTTCGCATTCGGCAAGCACGGTTCCCATTTGTCCGAGCGTTTTTATCTCAAGGCCGAGCATCGAATACGAGATCGGTAGAAAATACCCGGTGTTGGGAAACGCCACGGCGCATTCGGGCCCCTTGGCCGCAAGCGCCTCCCGCACTTTCTTCCGCGCCTGTTTCACCACGCTATGGGCGCCGCGTATGGCGGATGTGGCGATGAGCTTAGACATCGAGCGCCCTTCTTTCCTTCATGTCAAACAGCATGCGGGCGCGCTTCTTGTTGATGCCGAGCGCTTCGCGCTTTTTGTCGATATGGTCGAGGATGATCTTCACTTGCGTTGACGTGTGCGATCCCCAGGCGAATTTCCCGCCGAAATCTGTTTCGAGCCCGCCGGTAAGGAACGCGTTGAGCTTTTCCCCGCCCGTCACGTGGAGCGGGCTGCCCAGGAGCACGAGCATGCCCGACGCGACAAAGTAATGCCCTATTGCCACCGCCTTCTCGCTCATCCATTCGGGCGCGACGCCGGCCGCGGGCAAATCGCTGATGTCCTCGCCCAGGCCGCCTTCCCTGAGCACGTCGCAGGCCGCGGTGAGGATGCGGCTGTTGTCGACGCATGATCCCATGTGCAGCACCGGCGGCATGCCCACGGCCTCGCACACCTCGGCCAACCCCGGCCCGGCCATGGAGCGCGCGGTCTCGGGCGTGAGCAGCCCGGCCTTGGCGCAGGTGATGGCCGCGCAACCCGTAAGCAGCACCAGCACGTCGTTTTTGATGAGTTCCTTTACAAGCGGCACTATGGTCCCGTCGAGGTCCTTGGTGGGGTTGTTGCAGCCCACCACGCCCGCCATGCCGCGGATGCGGCCGTCGATGATGGCGTCATTGAGCGGCCGGAATGTGGCCCTGAAGTGCCCGCCGAGCATTTCATGGATGGCGCGCACCGAGAACCCCGCGACAAAATCCACCCGGTGGTCGGGGATGGTCACGTTCTTTTTCTTGCGGTTTGCGAAATTGTCGATGGCCATTTTCACGAGGATGCGCGCCTGATCCATGGCGTGCTCCTCGCTGAATTCGAATTTCTCGAACCCATGCGTGTGCGCGAGCGGCGAGGTCGACATCACCCTGGTGTGGAAGCACGACGCCACCTGGCCGAGCGAAGGCATCACGCATTGCACGTCAACCAGCATCATCTCGACAGCGCCGGTCATGAGGGCAAGCTCCTGCTGCAGAAAATTGCCGGCGACCGGCACGCCGTGCCGCATGAGGATCTCGTTGCCCGTGCAGCACATGCCCGAAAGCTGTATGCCGGAGGCGCCCTTGCTTTTTGCGTATGCGGCCATTTCGGCGCTTTCGCACGCGGCGGCCACGCATTCCGAGAGTGTCGGTTCGTGGCCGTGCACGATGATGTTTACCTTGTCTTTTGAGAGCACGCCGAGGTTGACCGAGCAGAGCAGGGGCTTGGGAGTGCCGAACAGGATATCGGACACCGCCGTGGCGATCATGGAGCCGCCCCAGCCGTCGGCGATAGCGGTGGTGAGCGAACCGCATTCAACGTGCTCAAAGGCATGGTCCACGCCCATGTTGGTGCGGTGCAGCAGCTCAACCACCGAATGGTCGATGCCGTGCGGCTGCACGTTGTTCTTTTTCCACAGCGCCCGGCGCTTGAGGGGCGCCTGGTCGAGCGTTTTCATGGGTTCCGCGTTGAACGCGAACTCCTTTTCGAAAACGTTGGCAAGGTCTTTCGCTATGTCAAGCGCCAGCCTGCCGACGGTTTCCACCTTGTACTGCCGCGCCACCTCGAGAAGTTTCTTCTCATCGGTAATTTTGTAGGAATCGGTCCTGCCCTCGGCGACCATCCTGAGCGTGTGCACGAGGTGGCGGCCGTGGTCGGAATGCGCCGAGGTCCCCGCCGCGACCGCGCGGCTCAGGTTGCGCGCCGCGATGGTGTCGGCGTCCGCGCCGCACGTGCCCCGGGGCGTTTTCGCCGAGATCCTGCAAGGCCCCATGTTGCAGATCTTGCAGCACAGACCCTCGACGCCGAATTTACAAACGCTATTCGCGGAGGAGCGGTCCCAGACGGTTTCCAGGCCGCGGTCTTTCGCGGTGTTTCTCATCTGTGAGGTCGCGGGATCGTGCTCACCGCAGGAATTGCATTTTGGAGATCCGGGCATTTATTCCTCTAATAAATAATTTTTCGTAAAAATATAAGAAAGTTGGGCGTTCCCCCGCTTCGCGGGGTCGGTCTCCTTCCGGGCTCGGCTTCGCCTCGTTGCCGGACCGCCCAAAGGCGCCTTCGGCGGAGGATCGGCCGGCAATTCGCTTTAGCTCACCCTCCAGTCCACCTAACGCGTGGCAGAAGAACTATTATCAGTCAACTGTCTGACAATGCGCCACCTGATACCTTTAAAATACCTGGTATATTTTTCTACTTTCAACCTTCAGCTTTCAACTCATTTCTTTTCAACTCTTCAACCATTCAACTTTTCAACTTCTTTATTTGAGGATATCCGCCATTACACCGGACACCGCTTTGTAAATGGCGTTATCCTCTCCTATATCTTTTATGGTTCCGCCTTTTTCATCCATGTCCCTGACTGCTTCATCAAACGGCAGTTGAAACACCTTCTCCATGCCGCATTCCTTCACCGCTTGTTCTTGTTTTTCATTCAAGGATGATCCTTTGTCCATTCGGTTGATGATCAATGCGCGGCGCTTCACCCTCGTCTTTAATTCCTCGACCACCTCGCCCACCCGTCTTGCCGTTTTTAACCCGCGAATTGACGGATCAGACACGACAACGAGCCAGTCCACCTCAAGCAGCGTTCTTCTCGAGAGATGTTCGAGCCCCGCCTCGCAATCCACGACGATAAAGGGGTAACTTTTCGAAATCCGGCCCAGCACGTCGCGCAGCACGTTGTTCGCGAAGCAGTAGCAGCCGGGCCCTTCGGGCCGGCCCATCACGATGAGGTCGAACCCTTCGCTTTCGACAAGCGCCTGGTTGATCCGCGCTTCAAGGAATTGCTGCTTTGCCATGCCGCCGAGCGCGCCCGCCTTTGCGCGCGCGTCCTCGCGCACGCCGCCCACGGTCGCCGCGTATGAAACGCCGAGCGCCTCGTTAAGGTTCGCGTTTGCGTCCGCGTCCACCGCGAGTACGGGCGTTTTCCTATTTGCCAACAACCAGCGCACCATGAGTCCCGCGATGGTGGTTTTCCCCGTGCCGCCTTTGCCGGCGAGAGCGATGGTGGTCATTGATTTTTTCTCTGTGTCTCTGTGGCGGTTTTCATTTTCTTTCCCGCAACGCCTTTGACGTCTCGGCAAGCACCTCGAACACGCGCTCGGCGAGCGGCTCCGCGAGCGATCCGGTCCCGCACGAGGGCGTGAGCATGGACTGCCGGTGGATGAGCCCTTTGTCAACCCCCTTCTCCGCGAGCCTTGCGACGCACGCGTCGTAGCGCGCCACGAGCGACGCCGCCGTCTCGTCCTTTATTTTTTCCGAGGTGGGCACAATGCCCCAGGCGATGATGTTGCCTTCCTCCAGAAAGTCCCCGACATCTTCCGCGTACAAGGCCATGGAGTCTCCAAACCCGTAGGCATCAAAGTTGATGATGTCGACGCCCGCCTCGATGAGGATCGGCCATTCGGTGTTGCCGCAGACGTGGACGCCGCACAGTCCGCCCGCGCCGTGGATCGCCTCGGCCACCTCGTTCACCGCCGACACCACGTCCTCGCGCTTGACCGAGACGTACGTGGACGACCCGAACGCCGACAGAATGGGCTCATCAACAAAGCAGATCATATCGTTGGCAAACTCCTTGAACAGGTTGATCTGCCAGCGGCATTTTGCGGCGAGCCCCTTGATAATGATGTCGCGGAACGCCTCGTTGTAATAGATGGCGCGCTTGTTCTCGTCCACGATGGAAAGCCCGAACGAAAGCGGGCCCGTGGTCTGCACCTTGAGCCACGGCCGCTTCACACCGTCTGCCTTTACTTTGTCAAGGAGCGCGTAGATCCCGCGCGAAAACGCCGGCGATATGGCGAACGCCGACCAGTCGTCGGTCTCCTGCGCGGCCATGTACTTCTCGTAGAAATCGGCCATCTCCGCCGCGTTCCTGTCCTCGTCGCTTGTGTCGAAATACATCCTCCCCTTTTTTTCGTCGATCGCCGCGCGGGGCAAACCCTCCGAATACTGGATCTCCATGTGCTCGCGCAGCCCGAGCCCGGGCAGCTGCGGCCAGATGGGGCATCCTGGTATTTTGTCAAGCACGATGCCGAGCGCCTTTTGCGCGTCGATGTGCGGCAGGCTGCCGATGGCGGTGGCGAGGAAGGTGGTGGAAGTTGACATTTTAACTCCTATTAAAAAATAAAATTAATCTGGCGGGGAGAAGTTTCTCCCCTGGGGTGCGGCTTCCCTCCGCTCTGGCGTTTACTCTGAATACTTTGTTTACAGAGCGGAGGGTGATCCGCACCCACACCCCTCTCAGCAGGGGCTCCGCCCCCGCAACGCCCCCGGGAAAATTTATGCTAAACTCATTATTTGGCCAGCAATTGTAATAAAATTTGCCCGCAAATTTTCTGATCCTGGCAAATCAAATATCGACACCCCTCTACAATCCGCATCGATGAACCGTTCGTCAAACGGAATCTTTCCCAAAACTTTCACCGCAGCAAACTCATCTGTCAAGAGCGCTTTTTCATCATCCTTATTTCTTATTTTATTCAATACGAAAAACAGCTTCTTTTCAAGCCCAATGTCCTTTGACAGTGCAATGATCCTCTGCGCCGTTTCTTTGCTCCGCGTGCCGGGCTCGAGCACGATTATCATCGCGTCAACGCCCGAGGCCGTGGCCCGGCCCAGGTGCTCGATGCCGGGCTCCAGGTCGATCACGACCGTCTCGCCCTCCTGCACTATCAGGTGGCGGATGAGTTTTTTCAGAAAGGCGTTTTCGGGACACGCGCACCCACCGCCGCCCGACTTCACCGCGCCGAGCACAAGCAGCGAAACGCCGTTGCATAAGAGCCCGTATTTCTGCGCCACGTCGGAGACGTCGGGAGACAGCGAGAACATCTGGCCGGTGCGTCCCGGTTTGGCTCCGGTGCGCTGTTCAATGAGCCCGGTCTCGCTTGCAATGGGCCGGATTTTCGTTTTCCGCTCCTGCGAAAGCCCCAGCGCCGATGCAAGGTTGGCGTCAGGGTCGGCGTCAATGGCAAGTACCTTCAACCCCTTTTGGCTGAACACCTTGCACAACGCGGCCGCAAGCGTTGATTTTCCCACCCCGCCTTTGCCGGAAACCGCCAGCTTCAAGCCTTTCATCCTTATTCCTATATATATAAAAGAATGGTATAAAATAATTAACATTACGATATATGATGTCCCGTATTTTTGTTTGGGGTGTTATTAATTTCACTATAATAAAAATCAATCTAGTGGGACGGGCCTCCCCCGCCAATGTATTAATTTCACTCTCAATTCAAAAAAGTACTATATTTCACTAATCCAAAAATCGTCCTTTACAAACATTAAAAGGAAAACGAAATGTACCGGCCACAGATCAAGGTATGCGACTGCACGATCCGCGACGGCGGGCTGATGAACAACTCCAAGTTCACCCTCGAAACGGTTCGCGGCATCTATTCGGCGTGCAGCAGGGCGGGCGTCGACATCATCGAGCTCGGCTATCGCAACAGCAAGGCCCATTTCTCTCCCGACAAGTACGGCGCGTGGCGGTTCTGCGACGAGGACATGCTCAAAAAGGCCACCGAAGGCATCCCGAAGACCGCCAAGATCGCGATCATGCAGGACGCGCACAAGGCCACCGGCGATGACGTGCTTCCCAAATCGGAAAGCGTGGTCGACCTGATCCGCGTCGCCACCTACGTGAAGGACGTCGACAAGGCCATCGCGCTCGCCAACAACGCCACGAAAAAGGGGTACGAGGCCACCATCAACATCATGGCCATATCGCACGTGCTCGAGCGCGACCTCGACGAGGCGCTGCAGCAGATCGAGAACGAGACCTCCATCATCGCCTGCTACATCGTGGACAGCTTCGGCTCACTGTACAGCGAAGACATCGACTACCTGGTGCACAAGTTCCAGCGGTATCTGCGCACCAAGGAGGTCGGCATCCACTGCCACAACCAGATGCAGCTCGGGTTCGCCAACACCATCGAGGGAATCATCAAGAACGTCAACTACCTCGACGGCACGCTCTACGGCCTGGGCCGCGCGGCCGGCAACTGCCCGCTCGAGCTGCTCATGGGTTTCCTCAAGAACCCCAAGTTCAACATCAGGCCCATTCTCGACGTGATCGAAACCACGATCCTGCCGCTCCGCTCGGAAATGGAATGGGGCTACAACATCCCCTACATGGTGTCGGGCATGCTCAACGTGCACCCGCAGGACGCCATGAGCTTTGTCGACCGCCAGCGCGCCGGCGCCAATAATGACAGTTTTGTCAAGTTCTACGAGCGGATGCGGGCGGAAGACGAGGCGTAATTAATTTTTTATTTTGAACTGGGCGTTCCCTCACCGAGGGCGCATGGTGCGCCTCGGTGAGGTCGGTTCTCCTTCCGGTCTCGCCTTCGGCTCGGGCTGCCACGGCCCCTATATGCCTGACGGCGAAGGCCGGGCAGCACCGCGCTCCTGCGCGGCCTCCAGTCACCCCTAACGCGGCGGCATGCCTCCTATTAGTAAAGACAGCTTACTTGCGCCATCGAACATTCCTTCAGCATCCAGCGGTAAAAACAAAGGGCAATTTTTCCTATTTTCAAACTAATTTTAAAACAAGCGGATTCTTTTCTGCTGCTCCACAATATCGTCTTCTTCCACCGTGTAAAGTTAGAGCTTTCACTGCCGGACCGCCAGTCACCCGGATCTCCGCATACCACGAGACTCCGGCGCCAAAGAGGGGGTGTGCCCCCGGATCACCGGCGCGCAGCAATCCATTTTAGCTGCCATCCGCGCGCGCCGGAAGCCGGGGGCCAGGGGGAGGCTTCCCCCGCATGAATTCTTCTCTGATTTTGCAAAGTGGATTGTTACAACAGATGCCGCATGGCAAACACCAGCCTTGGGAATCTTCCCAGGCTCAGGCCGATGATTTTCGTGATGGAGCGCTTGTCAGGGGGGATTTTCGACAGCGCCTCGAACGCATCGTTGTAATCGGCGTCGGGGATCTTGAACAGCGCGTCCTTTGCCTTTGCCAGCTTTTCCTGTTTTTTCCCAAGCACCCTGTACCAGCGTTTCTGATAGTCTTTACATGCGGCAAGCATTTTCCCCGGCGAATTCGCCGAGAGCATTGCGCACGCGCAATGGCCGGCCAGGTTCCCGCTTATCACCGCCTCCATAATGCCGGCGCGCGAAAACGGGTTCACCATGCTCGCCGCGTCGCCCGCCTTGATGAACCTGCTCGCCGCGACCGTCAGCGGCTTTCCGCCGCAGGGGATCGCGCCCGCAAAACGGCCCTTGACGATTGCGGAAGGATAATGCGCCGCGAGGAATGAATCGAGGAGTTTCTTTATGTCAACCTTGCCGCGATGCGACGCACCGATCACCAGCCCGATGTTCGCGCCGTTTGCCTCGCGCGGAAACGCCCAGGCATAGCCGCCGGGCGCCACCGTTGACCCGAGGTGCACATGGATCTCGTCCTGCCTGATGCCGGCGTTCTCGGCGATCACGAAGTAGGCGGGTTCCAGGTCGGGCGGCTTTGAGTGGAGTTTCTCGTTTTTTCCGAACCCCGCTATCGGGCCGGAACCATCGATCACCACGCGAGCCCTTGCCGCGTTCGCGTCTGCAAACCGCACCTCCCGAAGGGAATCCTTTTCAGGACCGACGCCGGCAACGCGGGCATTGAGCCGGATTTCCGCGCCGAGTGCCGCACATCGGGCGGCCAGGTCGCGCTGCATGAGCGCCCGGTTGATGATGCAGCCCGCCTCCTTTGCGAAATGGGAAACACGCGTGTCGTTTGCCGAATGGAGCACCAGCGTGCTTATCTTGAACCGCACCCATTCGGGCTTTACATCGAGCGCGCCGAACAACTGGTCGGTCCACACGCCCTCGGCGCAGGCGATCGGCTTTTCCCACGGCGCCTCGCCGTCAACGAGCAGCACCGACGGCTTGGGCCTTGCCGCCAGCGCCGCAAGCGCGGCACTCAGCCCGGACGGCCCGGCGCCGATGACGATGATGTCGAAAATATCGGGCATGATGAGGCTCTTGTCATCCTGGATGGGGGGTTCGGGTACTCTGAAATTATATCGCGAACGGACGCATGAAGCAAGGATTTAGTGGCGTTTGAAAAGGGTCATTTAATTCTAACTCAAAACCAATGAAGAAAAAAATTACCGGGTTCGGACGGCACGGGCGGCTTTCCCTCCCGCTTCGGGGAATGAAAAACAAGAATGGCAATAATAAAGCCCCGATTCCGTTTATGGGAACCGGGGCTTCATTTTTCTCCAACGAAAAAGCTCTATACCTATTTCATCTCATCCAGCTCTAATACCCTACCGCTATCTCCAGCCATTGTGCCTTGTTGCTCGTGATGTACGACGACCAATTGTTATCATCGTCGTACGGGAAGGCATATTGCAAGTGGTAAAAAGCGCGCCGGTGTATGAAATACGCATAGAAGCTGCAGGGGGTCTTCTTGTAGTGATAATTCCAATCTTTCTGCTGGGCAGCCGGGAGATCCAAAACATGCCGGAATAAACCCGAGGATATGTTCGGATCATTGATGCCGACACACGCTCCCGCGGTCACGTTGCAGGCTTTTTCATAGGCATCCCAGTAATGGGCCTGCGACCCGCCTGTCTCAAATTCCGGCACCGCGCAAGGATTGGTGATCTTCCACGGCTTTGAAATGTTCGCGCAGGTATCCCATTCCGCGGGGACCTCGTTCAAGTATTCGTCAAAGATCGACTGGCGCGGCTCGAAAAACACGGGGTAGATCTCGCCTCTGATCTGGTCAGGGGAGCCGTCCGAGCTGTGCAGGCGCATCGCGAGCGGAGTCCCAAGCCAGTCCACGCGCGTCAGATTGCCTTCGTAGTTGGCGGCTCCGTAGTTGTGCTCTTCGAAGTCCCACACCTTGTTCATGGGCCGGAACGGCGATGAGGTTTTTGCGTTGTAGCCTACCATTATGTATAATCTTCCCGCATTTCCTCCGGGAGCAGGTATCGATTGAGTGGTCATACAAACGGGTGTCCCGCCATCTCCATCGGCCCAATAGATCAAACTGTCCGGAACCTGACCATTGGTCTTATTGACGATCTTGAAAATGAAGTGTCCCGCCGCTTTCGCGGCCGCCGATATCGCGGCGGTATCGCCCCAGAATCCCGCCGTGTCCCCGTCCCAGGTGCTATTCTTTGCCAACGTAAAATCGTACTGGCCCGCGGTCACGTCTATCGGCGTTACGCCGAGGGCATAGCCGGGCTCGGTCGCGCGGATCGTGTCCACGATCGCGGCGAGTTTTTTCATGCTGGCATTGAACTCCGGAGCGCTTTGGGCGGCAACCGCCGCGCCGCGCGATTGCGGCTGGAGCTTGAAAACCGTGGAAACACCGTTAATGGAAACGCGCATCACATAGAACTGTGAAGAAACATCGCGCGTGTTGACGGTCACCGAATAGCTTCCATTCGCCTTTTGGGCATTAACAAGATCTTTTACCAAGCGTCCCGTCATGTCGAACAGGCTGATTCTCACCCAGGCATTGCCCTGAGGCACTGAGAATATCAATTCGCTGCCCATCAAAATCGGATGTGAAAACGCGTTTCCCAGCGGACGGGAGCTTTCCTTGATGACATTGGTCTGGCACGTTGCCGAACCGATATGGTAATAGCCGGTTGAATCGGTGGTGGTGTAATACGGCTCATTGCCCAGGGCATCGGTAAACCTTGTCACGCTGAGCCTAACCAGCGTATTGGTCAATGGTTTACCGCCCTGGTCCGTGACAAAGCCGCAGATGTTCACCGTTTGGGAAAAAACAGTTCCCGCAATTACCGCCAACAACAGAAGACTGACCCCAAGCCTTTTCATCCGGTCCCCCTTTTAAAGTTAAGGAATTAATCGATTAATGAATCGATTGCAACAGTGTTCCGATATATGAAAATTGATTTTCCCTTGAGATAGGACTTCGCCGCCGCGTTTTTTTCCCGCCCCCGCTGTCCATCCGGCGACGTGCCTTACTGGGGAATATACTGCTTTAAGGGGTTTTTGTCAATATGAAGCAAGGATTTAATGGGATAAGATTTAATAAGGTTTAGATGACGTGACGCGGCAACCGGCATTTGATTCCAGATCTTTCCGTCAAGAAGTTTACCGGTTTTTTTCTTGTTTGTCCCACCCCACTGTTTAAAAAAAAACGGCACTCCTGATTTTAAACATTGGTCTCGAACATCAATCACCCAATCATATCGGATCGGCCTTGCCCTTGGCCCTGATTCGCCGCCGACGATCACCCAATCGATGCCGCTTAAATCCATGTTCGGAATCGGGCCAAGCATGGGCTCTATGGAAAGAAATTTGATAAATGCACCTGTCATTTTCAGGTGGTCAATCCGATGAGTAAATTGGGCATTCTCAACGCTCACACCCATCCAGACGTTTTCCGGCCAGTCGATAAATGTGGTTAATTCAGAAAGCCGTTCGGCCCTTTTGGTGAGTATTTGAAATTGATGTTGCGGCGCCTTGCGCATGACGTCGAATACTTTGAGAATGAACTCCAAAGGAACTTTTTCATGGAACAAATCACTCATGGAATTCACAAATACAATGGAAGTTTTCTTCCAGGAATAAGGCGCGGCAAGGACGTGTTCATGACAGGCTACTTTGAAACCTGTTCTATAGTTGGGCTGGCCCATCGCTTGAAGACGTTTTGCCATTCTTTCGGCGTAACAATTCAAACAGCCGGGGCTTGTTTTGGTACAGCCGGTGATGGGGTTCCAGGTGTATTGGGTCCATTCGATGGAGGATTTGGTTGCCATTATTCATCCCGCATTTGTGCGTACTTTTTAAAAATACCTTCAATGATTTTCTTTCCGGTTTCATTTTGCCCGGCGAAATAAAGATAGTATACAATCGAGTTGTTGGAATTCCTCATCGGCATAGGTTCAGGAACGAATTTAAAACCTGCTATCTCTTTCAACCTTTTCCGAAAAGTTTGTTCAAATTCCTCGTTAGAAACTTTTTCATCTCTAGGTTCTCCGAATAAATCTTGCTGTTGGCTTTTAGTATATCCTACTTCCCTCCATGTTTCATCACCCCAGAAGCGATTCATTCGTAAAATTTGCTTATCATCGACTTTTTCTTTTTCGTGTTTTAGGGCATTCCTATTAATATCCATTATGGGAAAATTCAGAAAAATCTCCACAGATTTCATTTCCCCTGCTTTTTTTATTAAATTCCAATCCAGATGTATTCCATAGGGATCAAGGAGACATACAGCCCGTTTATAGTCTTCATATTTAGCTCGGGGGAACACCTTTCCCTCAATAATTTTATTACAATCGCCTGGATATATAAAAACGTTATTCAATTCTTTTGACGCTGCTTCAAGTTCTGCTATTTTCAGGTCGTTTATATCGATAAAATGATACTCATGAAACTTGTTCTTTATTTTCAAGGCATTCACCGGGCTTCCATCAATAATTTCTCCAGTTTGCTTAGAAACATGCTTCCCTGCCCCAGCAAATGCGTCGACATAGATGCATTTAAATTGATATTTCTGTCCCGCCATTATTTTGGTATATGCATCTACGTACTCTTTTATTATACTGAGCTTAACCTCAGACCAGTAGCCGAGTTCGTCATATTTCAACTTTTTCATAACGTCACAACATTATGATCGTTTGTGATTCTTCTATAAAACATATATTTTGCACAAGCAATTTACTTGTCAGCAGGCATTAATATTTTTACCTCTCCTTCCCTATCTTCACCCTCACCCCCTCACTCTGACTTGTAAACTCCGGCGCGTACATGCACTGTATCGTGGTGATGCCGTTCGAGAAATCACCGGCGTGCGTGGCCACGAGCGGGTACTCGAACACGTACGTTCCCTTGTTGAGCCTGCCGAAAAAGAAATTGGTTGCGGCGTCGCGCGTGCTCTCGTAATAGCCCAGGCCGTCCTGCCAGCGGTAGCCGGAAAACACGTTGAGCGGCTCGAAGCCTGATGCGCGCATGTCCTTCATGTGCACGTATTCCATGTCGCGGTCGACGCGCAGCTCGATGCGGACTTTAATTTTGTCGCCGGGCTTGAGCGCCGCGGTGGTGACGGGTGCGATCTTCGGGCCCGTGGGCGTGTTCTGCTCCACGAACAGGGTCTTGTTGATTTTGAGCGGCGTCTCGTGCGGTGTTATCTTGTCAAGCTGCTCAAAGTACTGCCAGTACACCGCGCCCCAGGCAACGCCCGCCTCGCCCTTGGTCACGGTGATGTTGCCCATGGCGGGCTTGACGTCCCCGCCCGACCACGACATCTTGAAATAGCCGGTCCCGGCCTCGGGCGCGGTATTGTCGGGTCTTGCCGCGTCGATCTTCATGTCGCCGAGTGTGATCGACACCGTGGAAGGCCGCGAGAGCCATTGTGCGCCGCGCAAGAGCAGCGCATAGCATGCCTCGGCCGTCGCCTTGGTGGTCTGCCAGTTCTGGGTCTGCTTGCTTTTAAGGAGCCAGGCCTTGAGGTCTTCCACCGAAACGGTGTCGTGCGCGACCTCGTCGAACGCCTCCACCATGAGCGCCTGTGACTCGATGGGCGCCTCGTACCACCACCAATACCCGTTACCCTCGTACATTTCCTTCCAGTACATGCCCATTTCCTCGCTTACAAGCGAGTTTTCCTTGAGCGACCGCATGATTTTGGGCGGAATGGTCTTGTCGTCGTATCTGTTAAGCGCGAGCGCGATCATTCCCTGCATGTAGCGCCGGTTGCGCAGCCAGTATTTTTTCGACTGGCCCAGATAGTAGTCGAACGCCTTCATGTTGTTCTGGCTTATTTCCACGTCCTTGAAATAGCTGCGCGTGTAAAGGTACTGTATCTGGGTCTCGCCCAGGTGGTTCGAATCGGGACAGCAGCCGTAGCGCAGCATGTCCTCGTAGTCCTCGCGGATGCGGTCGTCAAGGTAGCGCAGGCAGCGCCGCATCATGTCCCACAGGGAATTGTCTTTTCGCAACGTGATCATGCCCAGGTGGTCGAGCCTTCCCATGCCGATGGCGATGTACTGCGTGATGTAGCGGTCGTCGGGCATGCCCTCGAACCACGGCCAGCCGCCGTTGGAAAGCTGCAGCTTGGTGAGCCGCGACAGGGCGCGGTCGCGCTCGTTTCCCATTTTGTTAAGGTCAAAGAGCAGCGCCACGCGCTTCTTGCGCTCGCTCTCGTCCTTGCCGTCGAGCAGCCACGGCGTCTCCTCGAGCACGAGCGACTTGAGCTCGGCGTTCTTCTCCAGGTTGGAAAGCAGCGCCTCGGGCTGCTGGGTCCTCCAGGTGTCGAACACCCGCTTGATGCGCGGGCTGGAATTGGCGATGAACGCGGCGATGCTGTTGGCGTAGAACCGCGCGAAGGTCTGCTCCGCGCATTCGTACGGGTATTCCATCATGTACGGCAGTGCCTGGACGGCGTACCACGCGGGATTGGAGGTGAACTCGAGCGTGAGCTTGTAATTGCGCAGCGTGGTGGAGCCGTTGTTCTGCGACACGAGCTTGCTAAAGGTGAATTTCTTGGTCTCCTTTTTCCTGATGGGCAGCGGCATGGCCTCGGTGACGAGCATGCGGTTGGAAAGCACGGGCACGATCTGCTCCTCGCCGTCGGAGAAGTTTCCGGCTTTGGCGACGATGCGCACCGTGACCGCGCCGACGCCCTCGGGGACCGCAAGGTCCCAAGCCAGCGGCGCGCTCCGGCCTTTCTTGGCGGTAAAGGAGATTTGCGCCGCGCTGTTTTTGAAATCGGCGTCCGCGGATTTCGCGGTCGCGGCGTTGAATAAAAAGAGCTGCGCCGTGCCGGCAATATCTTTGTCCGCCATATTGGAAACTTTTGCCGTGAGCGTGATCTTGTCGTTCTCGCGGAAAAAGCGAGGAAGATTCGGCATGACCATGAGGTCTTTCTGGGTCACGAGGGTGTTTTCGCATTGGCCGTATTTGAGGTCCCTGGTGTGCGCCAGGCCGAGCATTTTCCATTTGGTAAGCGCTTCGGGGATCTGGAATTTGACGATGATTTCGCCGTTCTCGTCTGTCGACAGAAGAGGATAGAAAAATGCGGTTTCGTTCAGATTGGTGCGTGCCGCAACTTGGGAAAGGTCCTCTTTTGACCGGGCTTTGTCTTCCTGGGCATTTTTTTGATCTTTCGCCTCGCTTCCTGCAAGAAGGCCCATAACGGTTTTTGGCGTAGCATTGACACTGACTTCCTTTTTCGCTTTTTCTTCCATCTCAGGCGCGGGTGCGGATGCGGGCACGGCATCATAAGCTTGCTCCTCGTAGGCATCCATCCGTGAAGATTTCATCATTGCTCTTCCAAACCCGCCTCCGCCAAATCTTCCGCCGTAACGGTGGTAATAACTCCCCTCAAAATTATACCCGAACCAATTCAGGCGCGGATAATACCGGTAGGGGCTGCCGGGATACTCGTTCCAGTAATCGGCATGCAATTGCGCATTTTCCGCTTCAAAACATTTCGCGATGCTCCATTGTAAACGCGGCCAGAACGAGGGCCAGACGCTGAAATTCCAATAGTGCGGCCTGAACGCGTCGAGCGACGCGTCGTAGAGCGCTGCCACCATTTCGGCAGCCACCTTGTCCTTGTATTTTCCGGCTATTTTCAGCCGCCATTCTTCTTTTTCGCCGGGCGCGAGCTTGCTGCGGAAGGTCTCGAACGAAACGTCGAGCATCTTGTTGGTCCACGGCACCGTGATGGTGCCGTCGTGCCGGTAGCTGCGGTTGTCGCGCACGAACGTGAGGTGGTAGCCCAGGTTGCCGCGGTGCTTTTCCTCAATGGGGATCTCGATGCGCTTCTGGCCGTTGGAAAGCTTGATCCATTCCCTGCCGACAATGCCCTCATTGTGCTCCACTTCAAAGAGCACCCGCACGTCCTCGTAGCCGGAGCCGATGAGCAGCGACGCCTTCTCTCCCGGCTCGCAGGTCTCCTTGAGCGGCGCGAACCAGTCCGCGAGCGGATACGGCACGCCCCTTTCCTTTTCGGAATAGAGCGTGAAGTACCGCACGTCCTTTACCGGCTGGCCGGCGAAGTCGGCGGTGGTGCCCTCGAGCACGTACGCGCCTTGCTGCCACGACGCGAGCCCTTTGAGCGTCAGCTTCTTCTCCCTGTCGGTGTCGAACGTTTTTTCAAAGACCTTGTCGCCTTTCGTCCAGGCGGTGACGTCGAGTTCGTCGGTGAAGAGGTCCGACGGGAAGAGGATGCCGTGTTTCTCCTTTGTCATGGCCTGCGTGTCGGGCATTGCCCAGGTTCTCGCGCGATAGACCTTGCCGGGCGGCTTGAGCTTATAAACAACGATGCTGCCCTTTGCCGCTTCAAACGTTCCGTTAAGGTTTGCCGTTGAAACGTTGAACGTGTCGCTTCCCTCCCTGTTCACCTGCTGCGGCACCTCAACGTTCAGGGTGAGCGAAACATACCCCACGTTCACGCTGCCCACCGCCGACCGTGTCTCGCCCGTGACGTCGGTGACGTCAAAATAGCCGGTGTAGCTGAATGTGGGATTTTCGGTCTTAGGGATGGCCAAATCCGGAATCGCCGAAAAATCGACGGAAAATCCGCCGGTGTCGTTGGTGACCGTGTAGCCGTTTGTGATCTCCATTTCGGACGACCACTGCGCCGGCCGCCACCAGCACCACCACCAGTTGGGGAATCGCGCCTGCCGCACGATGCGGTACTTTACTTTTGCGCCGTCAACGGCCGAGCCCGCGTACGCCCTTGCTATGCCCTCGAGCCGCACTGTCTCGCCCAGCCGTTTGGTGCCCTTGAAGGGGTTCATGGTCACCTCGAACCTTGGCCGCTTGTAGTCCTCCACCGAGAAATAGACGCTGCCGTGGCCGTCGGCGATGTACATCTGGCCGTTGAGCGTTCCGCTCGGCGCCGTGAACGACCCATGGACCGAGCCGTAGTCGTTCGACGTGAGATTGAGGTGCGCCACCTCTTGTCGGTTGACATTGTAGAACCTTACCGTAGTGTTCTCGCCGGCCGCCGCCTCGTTTTTCTCGCCGTCGGTATGCAGCATGATTCCCTTAAAGTAAATGGTCTGGCCCGGCCGGTACATGGCGCGGTCGGTGAAGAAATGCGTCACCGTGACGGTGCGTTTGGACGGCTTGCCGTACCGGTACAGGCTGAAATTCTCATTGAGAAAGAGACGGTCCTTCCCGGTTTTGAATTCAAAGCTGCATCCGTAATAGTCTTTTTCCTGCGGCGGAACGCTGATATGCCCATCGGCATCGGAGAGAAACGTCTGCTTGATGACCTTCTTGTATTCGCGCGCCTGCTGGTCGTAGATCTGCACCCACATGTTCGCGGTCACGCCCTTGAGGCATGAGCCCAGCGTTCGATCGAGCAGATAAAATTCATGGCCGCCGTCCTGCACGGTCCGGTCGATGTAGCTTATTGCCGAGACCTGCGTGGTTGCCCAGCATAGCGCCTGCTTCGCGATCTTGAATTCCGGGTCCGAGGCCGCGAGGACAAGGTAATGGCCCGCCGGCGCGGCAGGCACGTCGAGCTCCACCGAGTGCTGCTGATAATCGCCGGGTTCCGGAACGTCAAGCGTCCACTCCTTGACCGGCTTGAGCCTGGCAAGCTGCCGCGCCAGGCTGTCGGTGCTGTAGCCGCGCTCCGCCATTTTCTGGTACCGCTCCAGTTCGATGGGGACCAGCCGCCAGTAGATTTTGGAAACGTTTTTATATTGCAGCAACGCCGCAAACGGCTTGTCGGGCACGTTCACGTACTCGCAGGTGAAGCCCATCGACTTTTCGCGGATCTGGCCCGCAAGGTTCGCGCACTGGCCCGCGCCGTAGGAGCCGGGAAACGCGGCCACGGCCTTTTCGCACAGCGCAAGCGCGGCCTTGTTCATCCACCGGTACTGCCCGGCAATGCGGTGCTGGTACGTGGCCGCCCATTCGCGGTACAGGCTCGCGATATGAAACGTGACCTCCGCCGAGGCGGAACTCTGGGAAAACCTTTTCTCGAGCCGCTCGAGCGCCTTCAGGTACAGCGAATCTTTTCCCGGAACCACGGCGTGCTGCCGCACGAACGCGAGCCGCTTCAGGTCAACGTCGACGAGCGCGCTGCAGTCATTGTCGTTTGCGTGGAACGCGATGAGGCCCTGCAGCAGGCGGATGGCGCGGAGCTTGAGCGAACCGGTGTCCTGCGACGTGATCGGAAGCGCCGTGAATTCGTCGAACGGTTTGAAATAATCGGCGCTGTTGAGCGTGAACTCGAAGGCCGGCCTGGCGAGATCGCCTTCGTCAAGGGAAAAGAAATCAACGGCCCGGTGCGCGAGAAAATCGTACAGCGTGGGCCGCAGCCTGCCTCCGGCCGACCGTTCGGCAATCACCTCGTCATAGAGCGACAATGGCGTTTTCTTCAGCGCGTCGGCGTCCTTGAGTGAAAGATCGTACTCATTGGCCATGGCGCCCATGATGGTCGCAAGGTCCCAGGTGCGGACGTCCTTGAGGTCGAACTTCTCGGTCTGCGCGCGGTCGGAAAAACGCCACCGGTTGTTCTCGTAATAGTGCCAGTAGCACTCCGCGAGCATGGAATGAAGAAGCGGCGCCGCGGGAAAGGCCGCGGTCGAAAGCTCCCCGTTGAGCCGTTCAAGCGCCTTGACAAACGCGTCTTCCTCCTTGTACGATTCGTAGCGCATCCGGTAAATGACCGCCTTGATCATCTGGTCTGCGTTCGACGCCGCCTTGGCTTTTTTATACACCGTGTCGACGGCGTTGAGCACCGATTGGGTGAGGCCGAGGTTGTGGAGCGAGTCGATGGTCCTCCAGGACCTGGTGAATTTTTCCTTGTTCGCCGCAACAAGGGCCTTGTCCCCTGCGGAGCAGGAAAGGCAGAGAAAGGAAAGCAGCGCTCCGATGACGACGACCATGCCGGAATGGAGTTTTAAGAGGCTCATAAAGGTTCCTGTTGATAATGGTGATGGGTTGCGTAATTTCATGATTATGATTTTTAGACAGGGCTGGAGAGAGAAAGTTCCATTTGTTCTTTATAAAGTTCAAATAAAATCTGGGCGTTCCGCGGCTTCGCCGCGGCGGCCCTTCTTCCGGTCTCAGGCTTCGCCCTCGGGCTGCCACGGCCCCTCTATGCCTTCGGCGAGGGCCAGGCGGCATCGCGCTCCAGCGCGGCCTCCAGTCCGGCCTGGCGCCGGGCATTGAAAACTTTCCCGATTTTACCTACCTCCTCCGCCATCAACGCCGACCCTGGAGCGGAAGGATCAGCCACTTGCACTATCTGCAAGAATGATTACACCATTTTTCCCCTCTATAAGATTATCGTATTATCTCCGACATGTCAAAACCTATTTGCCGCTGTGGAAATTCCCGCAGCTTTGCCTTGAAAAACATATTTTAACAATGGAAAAAACCGCAACGCGCCCTTAGCTCAACTGGATAGAGCATCTGGCTTCGGACCAGAGGGTTGCGGGTTCGAGTCCTGCAGGGCGCGCCAATATAATAAGAAAGCCTTTTGAAGGATAAAATCCAAATATCGGATGAAACAATCAAGGCATCCCGCGAAGTTTACCATCTCTTATTTTCAAAATTAAATTCACAAACAGGAATCCATGTCGGGACGTTTGTTTCCGCCGCCGCGCGACTCGCGGGAACCTGCCTGTTTCGCTCATTCAATTTTAAACCGATTGATGCAAAACCTGGCGCCTGTGTTTTGTCTGAAGAGGCCGACGTTGAAGTCCCACAGCTGGTGAATTTATTGGTTAGTATTTTAAAATCTTACAAAGTCGAAATAAAATCAAACCCAGACCTTAAAACGCCGGCGGAGCGCTTGCCCAAGCTTGACATTGTTCAAATGCAAACAATATTCCAGGAGGAATTCTTTGGGATAATGAAGGACCACCATCTTAACCTCGATGATTCGGCCGTCGCAGGCGTGGTTACCGCTGCCGGGATAATTCATCAAACCCGGGAAAATGTGGCCTTGCCTATTTCGACGGGAGTTGCGATAATGGGGTTCATCAAAGGTTCAGAAACGCTGCCCCGTGCCTTTGAAATGACGAAACAAATGCTTTTATTGCCTCAAGCTATTTCTTCGACTTAAGGCACTTTTCCAGCAGCCCCCTGTCATGCGAAATCAGGTCCCCGTTGGTCACGAGCACCGGCATGGGTTTGGAAAGTAGATACTCCTTGGTAAAATACAGATGCGTGCCCGGCTTTGGATTAGCGGTAATGATTTCTTTTGCGCCCTGCCGGTACACGTAGATGGTCCCGCCCTCGTCGACGAATTTTTCCTTTTCGGTGTGCCAGACGTCGTCGAGCTCGTCCCCTTTTTCGATGTGTTCCAATTTGTAAACACCGCCGCACAGCACACTTGCCGTGGGCCGGATCGCCTGCGGCGGCGCCGCCGGCTGGACCACCTGCGGCGGGACGGGTGCCTGCACCGGCGGTGCCGACGGTTGCGACTGGGTCACCATGATCGCGATGGTGGTGGCAAGCGGCTTGCATTCCGGATTGCTCGCCTCGATTTTCACCGGATGCGGCCCGGGTTTCAGTTTCTGGCCCTTTACCGAAAGCAGCAGTTTATTCGGGTAATCCACGATGAATTTCCGGTCGAGGCTGGTGACCTTGAAAAACGGAAGGGTGTCGGGTGAAATGTGCGTTGACGCGTCAAGGGAATCGAGAACGGCGAATTTCAGATACCTCACGTCGATTCTCGCGGACCGGTACTGCGGCACCGTGTAGGTCCTTGCGTCCTCCCTTTTGATGTAACGCCCGCTCTTCGGAGCCGGTGCCGCGGGCGCAACGGCCGCAACGGTATCTTTCTTTTGTGAAGGGCCCGCGGCGGCCGCCTCGGCCTTTGCGGACTGCTCGGCGGTAAGGGCGCGGGAGGCATACTGCAGGTATCCCGCGACAAGAAGCGCAATTGTCAAGGCCGCGGTCGTGACCGCGATGGCCGCCTTTCTCAGGCGGGACATCCGCTCGCGGCCGACCTGCTCCAGCCGCTGCCGCAGATGGAGTTCAGTCATCTCGTTGAGGATGTTTTTCCCCTTCTTCCCGCTCATGAGGTCGTGGATTCTTCCGTAATAGTCGGGGCCCCTTTTTTTCCTGAAAACGCCGAGCCGCTTGATCAGTTCGTCCAGGGCGGGGCAATGCACCCGTTCTTCGGGTTTCTTGATAAAACCGAAGAAATTTCCGGCCAGCGGCACGTAATTATATCTCCCGCCATTCTTGGTAAACCAGGCGCCGGCGTTTTTTGTCACAAACGGGAAGACATATTTCTTGCCGCTTTTCCCGCCCGACGATTTCACGCAGTCCGCCGCGCCGAAATTTTCCTCAAGTTTTGTTTTGTCAAGCGCCGCGGCCAGATAGTCCTTCAATTTGTTCTTGGACACGTCCTCCAAGAGATAGTTCATGCATAGCGCCGCGCTGGCGGCCAGGGCGGAAAACAGCCTCGGAACAACGGCGAAATAATCCCCCGCCTTTCTCACGTTGAAGCCGATCGCATGAAAGGGGGCGAAGCATTTGCCGAACGAATCGGGCGCGGTCCTCAGCGTCTGCCCCAGAACGCGCTGCTCCGCATCGGTCAATTTGTATTCCTTGGAGAAGCCCGGTTTTTTCCCCGTGAGCATCTCGTACACCATCAGCGCGGTCTCAAAAACGTCGACGGATTCCCGTTGGTATCTCGTGCGGGGAAAAAAGCCGCTCGCGCCTTTGCCGAGATCAACGAGTTCTTCGGGAAGAAGCCCGCCAACCGACGGAGGTATGCTGTTGAAGTAATTCGTCAGGATAATAAGGTCCCGGTCGCTCACCAGGACCCGTTCGAGCGACAGCCCGTTGTGGACGTCAAAGGAGTCGTGGATTTTTTTCACCTCGTTGCACACGTCGAGCGCGAGGAACCCTTTTTCCTGGAGGGAAAACGGGCATTTTGTGAGCACGTCCTTCAATGTCGCATTCGGGGAAATGCTGACGATGTAGATCCGGTGCGAGGCGTCGTAATAAAAGGAGTTGAAGGCGATGTTCCGCAATTCCTTCGCCTTTTCCCTTTTTGACAATATCGTTTTCAGAATGTTGCCGAGGCGCTGTTCCGAATCGTACGTTCCGGTTTCAATGACGACATCCTGGCTCTCCTTGCCGAAAACGCGCTTCCCCATGTACACCTCACCGGGCACGACCTCCTTGGTCACCAGCGTTCGCACCGCGCTGTCGGCGGGCGTGATGCCGTTCTGTATCATCGCGATGCCGGAATAGATGTCAGTCATAGGCGGACACCCCCAGCCGCGCGTCAAGGCCCATGAGTATCGATTCCAGCTCGTCGGCCTTGGCCTTGTAGCGGGGATAGATTTTTTTGATGCCGGTGTACACCTGGTGGAAAAAACTCAGCAGGGAGGCGTGGGCGGCCATGTCGGAGACTTTGTCAGTCTTGAATACGCCGTTCAGGCGTTTTTCGACACTTGACAAAAGCTCTTCAACGGGCGCGCTGCCCTTGCCCCCGATCTTGCAGAGCGACAGGATGACCTGGGTCAGTTTTTTTCCTCCCTTGTCGGCGAACATTTTTTCAAACGACGCGTCGTCCATGAAATGCCGCGCATATCTCCTGCAGCGTTCGGAGCAGATGTCCTGGGTCCGCCGGTAGAGGTTCTTCACCGCCTCCTCCACCGTCGGCTGCCTGCCCAGCTCCCGCTGCAATCTTCCCTTGTGGCTCCTGAAAACGGCCTCATAATACCCTTTCAGCGCCAGCACCTCCGCGACGGCCTCGACCTCGGCCTGCCATGAACGTTCTATGATTTTATTGAACAGTTTCTCGTTGGCGGGATTGAGTTCCGTCAACCCCTTCGAGCTGTTGAGCCCGGTGCCGGACCTGTTTATGTAAAGATCCTTCGCCTCGGTCTGGATCAGCTTGACCGCGAAATTCGCCGACGTTATGATTTTGCTCTCGAAATAATTTTGTCCCGTGAGCTCCGTGAAAAGCACCGGGCCGTTGAGGGAGGAAATATCGGCCTGTTCCGGGACTATTTCGATGTAGTAGTGGGCGGGCGCGTCCGTCAAGCGGTCCTTGTCCTCGCTCACCCGGTATTTCCGGTCGTTCAGGATGCAGTATTTGTCATTCGCCTCTTCGAAGATTTTCGTTTTTTCGGGATTGATGTCGATGCGGGGACGGTCGAGATTGAGCTTGCTGGTATAGTACGGCGTGCCGATGAACGAATCGTCGGCTTTGGTGAGCAGCGTCTTTCCGCTCAGGCTCTGGATGTGGGAAACGCCGAAATCGGTGAGCACCACGATGCCGTTGATGTCGATGAGAATGTTATCGGGTTTTATGTCACGGTGCACGATGTCGTGCTTGTGCGCGACATCCAGCGCGTCGTGCATCTGGATCTGGATGGCGCACACCTCCTCCGGCAAAAGGCCTTCCTCGTGGACATTGATGGTGTCGGCCAGGCTCTGGCCGCGGATGTATTCCATCACGAAGTACAGCTGGTTCTTCTGCGTTGTTCCGGAATCGTAAAGCTGGATGATGTTTTTGCAGTACGGCAGCTTGGCCATGGTCTCGGCTTCCCTGAGAAACCTTCCGATACGCTCCTTTCTGAAATTGCTTTCATCGAGCGGGCCGTTGCAGTTCCCGAGCTGTTTCACCACGTCGTCGTTGCCGAGGAACTTCACGATCGCCTTGAAATCCGGAATGAGTTTGTGCTTCGCGATGTAAAGCCTGCTCATGCCTCCTTCCGCAAAGTACCCTTCGGGGATCCATGTTTCAAAAGAAACCAATGGGGTTCCGATTATGGAAGAGTCCTCCATCCTGAATTCCACGCTGCCGGGATCTATCGTCGCTGCCATGATTTCCTTCCACCATTGCCTGCGGATGATGATTTTCCGTATTTTCGTTCAATATTTAATTATACGGTTTCTTCCTATGATAGTCAATTCGGCATTTTCGTGGAAAAAGCCTTAAAATTTGCCGAATTATTTAATGGAGAATTACGGACTCGGGTATGTGCAGGAAAACAAAAAGGACTTTAGCGGGAATAAGAACATTCACCGCTGAGACGCGGAGGACGCAAAAATTAAAACGGGATTATAGTAGCAAGATATATTCAAATCATTTTTTGATTTTCTATTTGTTTCTCTCGCGGTCTCTATTTCATTCTTCTCTGCCATCTCTGCGTCTCTCCTGTGAGGTTTTTCTCCAATCACCTTAAAACCGCAGCGACAGCCCGCCGGTGAGTATCCCCAGCTGCCCCGAAATCGAGTTCTGCCTGAAGTAAACCTCGTCGTACAACCGCGGGACAAAGCTCCGGTACACATCGAGATACAGGCCGGGCTGGAAGCGGCCGAAGGCAAAGGGATATCCTGCCGCGCGCAAATAGGGGCCGCATCCCCACCGTGAAAGCGTCGCGGGCGGCGTGGCGCCGTCGTCAGCCACCCTCCAGTCGGCAAGCAGGGAAAGAAAAACGCCCAGGCCGATCACGAGCCTCGGATTGTCGCGTCCGCCGGAGGGGTTCTTGAAAAAGTGGAAATTGTAAAGCAGCGGCACGTCGACCAGCAGAAGTGACAGGTCCCTGCCGCCGGTGACGGCGTTCGCCGTGTCCTTGTAATCGATGCTCTGGCCGGTCTGGCCGACATTGATGCCGAGGGAAAGATATTGGCCCAGCACCTTCACCTCCGCGGCGACAGACCCTCCGACCGATGTCCTTGTCGCGCCCGACACCGCGTCCACCCTGTTGCGGCCGACAATGCTGCCGTGATACGCGCCCGCCTGCACGAGCCAGGTGATGTTGTCTTTAAAAGAGCCCTGAGCATGAATGGTTCCCGGAGCAAGTCCGGCGATCATTGACAACGCAATAATGCTTTTGTAAACCCGCCGCATGCCGAATCCCCCCTTCTTATAATGAAGCCATTGCTCCATTTTGGCAACAGGAACATGTCCTGGATAAGAAATACTATATGCAGCTTCCTAAAAAAAGATTAGTCCCGAAATGTCCCCGCCAACCGCCTGCCTTCATATTTTTCATCTCCCTGCCATCTTGTCGCTCCCCTATCGTATTTTTCAAATAATAACTCCTCATAAGAAACTATGCAGCAACTGTTCCCCAAGAAATCCTTCGACGACGGCGTCAAGGAAGAAATACGCAACGCCATCAACATCGCCGACGTGGTGGGCAGGCACGTTGCGCTCAGGCCCGCAGGCCAGAACCTGAAAGGCCTGTGCCCGTTTCACAAGGAGAAAACGCCGTCATTCACGGTGTCGCCCGCAAAGGGCATCTTCTATTGTTTCGGGTGCCACAAGGGCGGCGACGTGTTCAAGTTCCTCATGGAGCTCGAAGGGCTCACCTTTCCCGAAGCGCTCAGGCTCCTTGCCGACGAGGCAGGCATCAAGCTTGCGCCTTCGCGCCTGGAAAGCGCGGTGCCGGCCTCAGGCCAGGCCGCAATTCCGAAAGACGAGCTGCTCAAAATAAACAACCTGGCGCTTGATTTTTATTACCATCAGACGCGCAACCACAAGCAGGCCGTAGACTATTTCGTTTCGCGCGGGCTTTCCAAGGAAACCATCAGGGAGTTCAGGCTCGGTTACGCGCCGCCGGGGTGGTCTGCGTTTCTCGAACACGCAAAAAGCAAGGGCGTCGGCGAAAAGCCGGTGGTGCTGGCCGGGCTTGCCATTGTCAAGCAGGAAACCGGCGGCGCGTACGACCGGTTCCGCGACCGTATCATCTTTCCCATTTTCGACACGTCAAAGCGGCCGGTGGGGTTCGCGGGCCGCGGGCTCACGGCCGACGCGACGCCGAAATACCTCAACTCGCCGGAAACGCCGCTGTACCAGAAGAGCAAGATCCTGTACGGGTTCCACGTCACCCAGCAGTTCGTGCGCGAGAGCAAGAGCGTGATCATCGTGGAAGGGTACATGGATTTCCTGGCGCTCTACCAGGCCGGAATAAAAAACGTGATCGCCACGTCCGGCACCGCGTTCACCGACACGCACGCGAGGATCCTGCGGCGATTCACCGACAAACTTTTTCTTGTGTTTGACGGCGATGCGGCCGGCATTCTGGCCGCGCAGCGCGCCATTTTCGTGCTCGCGCCGTACAACTTCAACATACGCGTGCTCACCATCCCGGAAGACGAGGACCCCGACGAATACGTGAAGGCGCGCGGGCCACAGGCGTTCAATGAGCTTCTGGAAAAATCTTCGAAAGATTACATGAAATTCATCATCGCAAAGACTGCGGCCGACAACAGGGCGGAAACGCCGTACGGTAAATCCGCCGCTCTCAATGCGCTTGCGCCGCTGGCGCAGGCCCTGTCCGACGCGGTGGTGCAGCGCGAGTTCGTGAAGCAAATGGGCGAGGCGCTTTCTCTCACCGAAGACGTGATTTACCAGCGCATCAGGCAGCGCCAGGGACCGGCCGCGCCCCGGCCAGTGCGGCAGGAGTCCGAAGACACGGCGGCAGCCTTTTTCGGCACTATCGAGGGGAACTTCATCCGATTATTGCTGGCCAATCCGCATCTGGTGCTCGAGGCGCGGCAATTCATTGCTCCCGAAACGTTCACCGATAAATTCTCCGGTGAATTATATTTAACTGTTCTAAGGAGTTACGACGAGAGTCCGGACCTCGTAACGCTTTTGAAAAATGTGCGCGATGACGAGACGGGCCGGATGCTCAGTTTCGCTTTTGCAAACGAGGCGGATGCCGGGAACCCGAACGATGAGCTTGTCCATGTCATGCGGCGTCTGCAGGAGAAATTCATCAGGTCGAAAATAAAGGCGAACCAAGAAATAATGAAAAAAGATCCGGGCCAGCGGGCCGTTCTCTTGGAAAAAAACAGGGATCTGTCCTTACAACTGAAAGATCTCACCTGACAATAATGGCCTCAAACGACTCCCCAAACTCCCCGTCGGCCGGAAAAATAGCGGCACGGCTGCGCAAGCTCGCGTCGCTCCAGGGGTTCATCACGCCCGACCAGCTCGAGGAGCTCGCGCCCACCCTTGACGAGCGCGACAAGCTCGAGGCGATCTGCGAACGCGAGAACATCAGCATCAACGCGCTGGTTGCGGAGAAGAAGGAGCCGCTCCTCGACCGCAGGCCGCGCCGCGTCATCTCGGTGCGCCGCATTCCCCGCTACGCCGACCCCACGTGGGTCTATCTCAACAGCGTTGGCCGCGTGCCGCTCCTGTCGCGCGACCAGGAGGCCGAGTATGCCATGCAGATGGAGGCGGCGCAGGAGAAGCTCTTCGACATGGCGTTCCGCTCGCCGGTCGCGCTCGAGAGCCTGTACCGCATCGCCACCGAGCTCAAGCGCGGCGTGCTCGAATGCGCCGACGTGCTGCAGATTGAGGAGGACCTGTTCGACAACCCGTCGGAATGCGAAAAGCTCCGCGCCGCCTTTCTGCGCATGGTGGCCCACGTCAAGAACAAGAACCGGCAGCTCGACGGCCTCACCCGTAAATCCAGGGTACTGCGCTCGGTAAAGTCGTCGGGCGAGGCCCGGCAGAAAATGGAATCGTTGCGCAAAGAAAGCATCGAGCAGTGCCGGCAGCTCAACCTCAACACCAAGCAGGTGCAGCATATTCTTGACAAATTCAAAGAGCACCTCAAGGAAAAGGGCCAGGAGTCGCAGCTTTTGGAATTCAAGAAATGGGAGGACGCGCGCAACCAGGCCAAGTGCGCGATCATCGAGGCCAACGTGCGGCTCGTGGTGAGCATCGCCAAGAAATACACGCTGCGCGGCATGGAGATCATCGACCTGATCCAGGAGGGCAACCGCGGGCTCATCAAGGCCGTGGAGAACTTCGACTACCGCAAGGGCTACAAGTTTTCCACCTATGCCACGTGGTGGATCAAGCAGGCCATCTCCCGCGCCATCAACGACAAGTCGAAAACCATCCGCATCCCGGCCAACACCCTCGACCTCGTCAACAAGACCATCCGCTACTGCCGCAAGCGCGTCACCGAGGTGGGCACCGAGCCCACGCACGAGGAAATCGCGCGGGCGCTCGGCTACTCGGTCAACAAGGTGCAGATGGCGCTCGAATACTCCATGGACCCTATCTCGCTTGACATGGAGATCGGCAGCGACGGCAGCACTACCTTCGGCGAATACATCGAGGACACCAAGGCGGAGGACCCGGCCCAGCGCATGTCGCTCATCAGGCTGCGGGAGCAGATCAAGACCGTGCTCGATTCCCTCGCCGACAAGGAGCGCGAGATCGTGGTCATGCGCTTCGGCCTCGACGACGGCCGGATAAAGACCCTCAAGGAGATCGGCGAGGCGTTCAACATCTCCCGCGAGCGCGTGCGCCAGATCGAGACCAAGGCGCTCGCCAAGCTCAAGCACCCCAGCCGCACCCGCCAGCTCGCCGCGTGGAAGGAAGACCGCGACGAGATGATGATGGGCGACATGTAGACCGCTGAGACATCTTTCGCACAAAAAAATTTCAAACTCTGGTGGGGACACCACTTCGTGGTTTCCCCTGGCCCCCCGCTTTCCCGCGCGGCGCGGGACGATCCGGGGGCACACCCTTTCCAGCGAAGGGGCGCGCGAGGTCGCTCGCATACGCTCGCGAAGCGTCGCCCCTTCGCAACGCATCCTCAGCGGTATGCCGCTTCGCGGCGATAAAAAACAATTTCCAGTCGCTGTTTTTTCTTGATTTACGACCCGCAATTTACACTGCCAAGTCCACAATTAACAGGTCCTGCCTATCGAGATTTAAAAAATAATGTCCTACTCACTTATCCCATTTTTATCCTGAAGATATCGAATTGCCATATCAACCCTTATCTCAATTACGTTGCGCATAGGTCAACTGCCATTATCACTCCTCCTTCTCATTGGTCTATTACATGCAACTTTTTTCACGGACCCGCAGCCATTGTTTTTTGTCCACAGCATTTTCTCTAGATATAATCTATTTTTATCGAATGAAAATCACCTTCATCTATCCCAAATTCGAAAAATTCCTCGAGACCTATCCCGAGCTTGCCGAGTTGCCCGCCATCGCGGCAACCTGGGCCTTCCGCATGCCGCCGGCCCTGGGCATCCCCATTCTCGTGAACCTTCTGCCGCCCGATGCATCGTGGCGCGTGATCGACCAAAATATTGAGCCGGTTGATTTCAACGACGATGCGGATCTCATCGCCATCAGTTATTTCACACCGCAAGCGGGTTTTGCGTACGAGATCGGTGACGAATTCCTGCGGCGCAATAAGACCGTTGTCGCGGGCGGCATGCATCCTTCAACAATGCCGGCAGAAGCGGCGCGGCACGCCTCGAGCGTGTGCATCGGCGAGGCGGACACGGTGTGGCCGCAGATCATTGAAGATTTTAATAACGGCCGCCTAAAAAAAATTTACAAACCTGAATCCGTGCCCGCCCCGGAGCAGATTGCGGCCGCAAAACCGGGCATCTTTGACGTTGAAGAAAAGTACGACTGGCACGCGTCGCTCGTGTCGATCACGCGCGGATGCCCGTTCGGCTGCGAATGGTGCAATATTCCTCTTTATCAAGACACCAGGATTCGGCTGCGGCCCATGGACGCCGTTGCCGCCGAAATCGAAAAACTCGCGGGAAAGGAATTCTACGTCACCGACGACATGGTGATGCTCAACCGGCCCCGCATCACCCGGTACATTATTGACTTATGCGAGCGCATACGGCCCTTCAAGGTGCGGATGTTCCTGTCCTGCTCGCCCGCCATGCACAACGACCCCGCGTTCCTCGACGCGCTCGCCACAGGCGGCGCCGCGAGCATGTACACCGTTTTCGCGAGCGACCCGGTGAGCCAGCGCTTTTACCGCCGCGAGCCGGCCGTGTGGCGGCGCACGCTCGATGTGGCAAAGCAGCTCGAAGACCGCGGAATACGGTTTTTCGGCTCGTTCGGCGTCGGGTTCGACACCATGGGCGAAGACCAGTTCGACACCATTCTTGATTTCTGCGAACAGGCGCATGTCAAAACCGCGGAGTTCTTCATTGCCACGCCGTTTCCCGCCACGCCGTTCTGGAAGCGCATCGAGTCGGAGAACCGCTTTCTGCTCCCCCGCGACTGGAACAAATATAACTGCGCGAACATCGTTTTCCGGCCGAAATTGATTTTGGAGGAAGAATTGCACGATGGATTTATAATGTTATGGAAAGAATTTTTTAAAAACGTGGACCTTGAGGAATCGCTGTCGTCGTTCAGGCAGAAGGCGGAGAACATTTTGAAGTCGAGGGAGTATTCACAGAAAGTAAAGGATGCGGTGAAAAGAGGATTAAATAAAGATCGATAAAATGGGCGTTCCCCGTTTGTAGTGGCGAAAAATATTTCGCCTCTGCAAACGGGTCGGCCCTCCTTCCGGTCCACCCCTTCGGGTGCTTCTCCCTCGTCAGGGATTTCCAAGGGTCACAAGGGTCGTCGTCCTTCGGCTCGGGCTGCCACGGCCCCTATGCCCTCGGATCGCCGCCGCGCAGCGGCGGAAGCCGGGGGCCAGGGGGAACCCGCGTAGCGGTGCCCCCACCCGGATATTTGAAAGTAATATTGAATAATATTCTTTATTTAACTATTTTATCCCAACATTTACATTTCCCAATAAAAATTTACACCTCATTCAAGGCGCATGAAAAACGACAGGGCGGTGGTGACAGGGCTGGGAGTGGTCTCGCCCATCGGGACCGGCGTTGAAGCGTTCTGGAATGCCGCTTGTAAAGGCACGAACGGCATAGCGCCGCTTACCTCGTTCGACACCACCGGGTTCCGCACCAGCGTCGGCGCCGAGGTAAAGGATTTCTCTGCAGGGTCTTTTCTTGCGCCCTCGCAGGTTTCCTCAATGGGAAGATCGAGTCAGTTTGCGGTAGCCGCGTCGAAAATGGCGCTTGCCGACGCAGGTCTTGACATAGCGAAACACGACCCGTACCGCACGGGCGTCAGCTTCGGCACCACCATGGGAGAGCCGCAGGTCCTTGAAGAAGGGATCGAGAGGCTCTATGGGGCAACAGGATCCGCGGATGCTTTACCCGAAGACCTTCCCCGCAAATATCCGTGCGGCGTGATTTCCGCGAACGTGGCATCGGCGCTGGGCGCGTGCGGCCCGGTGATCATGATTCCCACGGCCTGCGCGGCCGGCAACTATGCCATCGGTTACGCGCACGACCTTATCCGCCGCGGCATGGCCGACGTCGTAATCGCGGGCGGCAGCGACCCGATTTCCAAAATCGCGTTCACCGGCTTCAACCGGCTGCTCGCGACCGCAAAGGAATGCTGCAGGCCGTTTGACAAAAACCGCGACGGCATGGCCGTGGGAGAAGGCGCGGGCTCGCTCGTGCTCGAATCGCTTTCCCATGCGAAAAAACGCGGCGCGAAAATTTACGCGGAGGTGCTCGGCTACGGCCTCGGGTGCGACGCGTTCAAAATGACCATCCCCGACCCGTCGGGCAGCGGCGGCATTCTGGCGCTCACCACCGCGCTTGCACATGCGAACATAGGCCCGGACGCGGTCGATTACGTCAGCGCGCACGGCACCGGCACCGAGGAAAACGACAGGACCGAAACGCTCATCATCAAGACGGTGCTCGGCGAGCGGGCGAAATCGGTTCCGGTGTCGTCGCTCAAGTCGATGATCGGCCACACCATGGGCGCCGCCTCGGCCATCGAGGCCGCCGCGTGCTGCCTCACCATGAGCCACGGCGTCATCCTTCCTACAATCAATTACCGCACGCCCGACCCTGAATGCGACCTTGACTACGTGCCCAACGCGGCGCGCAGCGCATCCATAAACATCGCCGTCTCCAACGCCTATGCGTTCGGCGGCAACACGTCATCGCTCGTTCTCGGCAGGTTCAAAGGATAATCCGGACGCATGGAACCGAAAATCGTCATAACAACGGCGAGCGCGATCCACTGCCTCGGCAGAAATCTTGATGAGATTTCAGCGTCGCTTGCGCTGCCGCCCAGGACAAGTTACCTGAAGGATTTCGGGTTCCATTCGCTTTCCAAGGACACCCCCTGCTTCCGCATCGGCGATTTTGAGCCTGAGGCTATTTTGGGAAAAAAAGGCTTGCGTACCAAGGACCATGCCACCAAACTCCTGCTGTCCGCCATCGAGCTCGGGTTCAAGGACCTGTTCGAATCAACGCCCGAACCGGCGCGGCCCGGCCTCTGCATCGGCACCTCGTTCGGCAGCGTGCAAAGCATCGGCGACTTTCTGTCGGACGCGATCATCAACGGGTTCCATAATGTAAATCCGCAGGCGTTCGCCAACACCGTGATCAACGCGCCGACCTCAAACGCCAACATCCGCTACCTGTCGCGGGCCTTGAGCTCCACCGTGTCCACGACCTTCAACGCCGGCCTTGACGCGCTCGCGTACGCGGCGATGTTCCTGCGGCGGGGGTACGCGTCGTGGCTCATTGCCGGCGGGCTTGAAGAACTGAGTTATTACGCCCTTATCGGACTTGACAAAAACGGATCGCTTTCCGCATCAGGCGTTTGTGCGCCCTTTGGCGCAACCGCCGACGGCACCGTGGCGGGCGAAGGGTGCGCCGTGTTCTGCCTCGAAACCGAGGAGCACGCGAAATCGCGCGGCGCGCACATCATCGCGGAGCTCGCGGGCATCGCCTCCTGCTTTGACCCGAAAAAAGGCCCCCAAGGCTTTAATCTTGCCGGCGACGGCTGCCGCCACGCAATGCGCCAGGCCTGCGGCGACGCGGGCATTTCCCTTTCCGACATCGCCTTTGTCGCGGCAAGCGCCGGCGGCGTCCCGGATGGAGACACCATGGAAGCCGGCGCGCTCGCCGGGCTTTTCCCCAAAACTCCTGTTGCCGCATACAAGGCCAAAACCGGCGAATGTATCGGCGCGTCGTCGTGCATCAGCACGGCCTGCGCCCTTGCGGACATGAAGGCCCAAAGAGTCTCCGGCATCGGCAACGCCTATCCCCTCAGCCTCCCCGTCAACCTGGTTTTTGAGACCAGAACCGGGGTCCCTGCCGAATTTGTTTTGATCAATTCCTTTTCCTGCGACGGGTACTGCGGAAGCATTGTTCTTAAAAACCGTTCGTAAAAAATAGTATATTAAGACGTGCCGATCCGGTTGCGCAACCGGCAATAAGGTAATGCTATCACCGTAAAAACTTTTCCTATAGTTCAGGAGAGATGATGAATCCGGCCGAAATCAAGGCAGTCATCCGCGGGCTGATCACCGAGATCGCGGAAGACATGGAAATTGACACAGCGAAAATCACCGACACCGGCCATTTCATCAACGACATGGGCCTCGACTCGATGGCGCTCCTCGAAGTGCTCGCCACCATGGAGAAGAAATTCGGAATCACCATCCCGGAAACGGAGTTCCCCAACATCGTGACCATCGATAAGTGCGCGGAGACGGTGGAAAAGTATTTGAAGAATAAGAAGTAGCCCGCCAATATTTTTAATAAATCATTTCAATTATAATTTGGGCGTTCCCCCGTGGAGGGGCACAACACGCCCTAACGCGGTGGCGGAGTTCCTTTTAGTTAACGCGCTCATGAAGCCGATCGGGCTGAAGGTGCAGTAAAAGAGGTTTTTAGAATGAATAATACTTTGCAGCATGATCTCATCCCGAGAGAATATCAAGCCAGGTCCAACTCGTCAACTCGTTTACTCGTCTACCCGTCAACTCATTAACGCTCTAACGCTCCAACGCATCAACGGGCCTGCCCGCGCACCCGCCCCTTCATGCACAACTAATTATTGTAGGAACAACTTTACATAGTGTCCCGGCGGGCGATGTGTTATTTTTGAAGAACTTGTCTGTTTCGGGCATAGATGACAAGGCTTTTTTCTGTCAACCGTCAACCTTGTAATCATGAATCTCAGCAGCTTTCTCTTATCGCCGGAACTTTTCGAATCGCTGCCGCACAAAAGCCTTGAGGAACTCCGCAGCTACATTCTCACCAAAGGCGAGGAATGGTTCGACGGTTGCCCCGAGGAGGCCGTGGTCATCAAGAAAAACCTCACGCGGCTCGGCGTCCCGCACGATAACGCGCTGGTATGGCAGGTGCAGACCCATGTGCTGCTCCATTATTACGAAAAACTCCTACCCTTCTGCCTTGCGCCGCGGGATTTCCATGGGTATCTCATGGAGCGGGTCGCCATGCCGCCTGAGTTCGCGGCGCTGAAGGCGGACCTCGGCCGCGGCAACGGCGTGGTGCTGGCCGTGTGCCATTTCGGCGCGGTTGAATGCCTCGGGCCCGCGCTGGCGGCGCGGGGCATGGGCATCACCGGCGCGCTCAGGTTCTCGACCATGCAGTTGTCAACCACTACCGCGGACCGTGCCGCCGAGCTCGCAGCGAGCGGGCTGTTCGCGCCCGTTCATTTCATAGAAATCGGCTCGGGCCAGTCGCGGGTTGCGCTGGACATGGCGGCGGTCCTGCGCAGGGGCGAAATGCTCCTCGCCGTGTTTGACGAAAAGACGAATTATTCGGTGCCGGTCTCGCTGTTCGGCAAACAGGTATTGGGCGGGGCGGGGCTCGACCGGCTGGTGCGGTTTGCCCGGGAAGGGTCTGCCGTGTGGAGCGCCTTTGTGGTGCGGAGCGACAGCGAGTCCTACGAGGTGCGCCTGCGCAGGCACAAGGGCGACGGGCCGGAGCTTATCCAGTCGCTGTACAACGGCCTCGAGGCGGTCTGCGCTCCCCATTGCGCGCAGTGGTACTTTCTGCACGAGGAAATCCCTTTTGTCAAATAAGTACGACGCCATCATCATGGGTTCGGGCATCGGCGGCCTCACCGCCGGAGCGCTCCTTGCCAAACAGGGAATGCGCGTCGCGGTGCTCGAGCAGCATTCCCGGCCCGGCGGCTGCTGCCAGGGATTTTCGCGCCAGGGTTTTTCGTTTGATTCTTCGGTCCATTCGGTGTGCATGGCCGAAAACGGGTTCGTATGCGGCATGCTCAGGGAGCTTGGCGTCCGCGACGACATAGCCGTTGTCCCGAATTCAAGCACGGCGCGCATCATGAGTCCGGATCTTGATTTTATTCTCCCCGCCGATCTTGCAGCCCTTACCGCATCACTTGCCAATAATTTCCCGTCAGAAAAGAACGCGGTGGCCGATCTTCTGAGTGACATGCAGAAGCTGTTTACAACCTATAAGGGCGCACTTGCACAGGACAGCCAACGACCGGCCGCCGCGTCCGGCATTGCCGCCGCAACGCAATCGTACGGTGACTATATCGGGCGGTTCATCAAGGACGGTAATTTGAAATATCTTTTCGGCGCGATCTGGCCGTTCGGCGGATCGTCGCCGTCATACGCGCCGGTGTACAACGCGCTCATTTTCATCGCGCATGCGGTCGAAGGCTCGCATTACGTCAAGGGTGGGTTTTCGAACCTGGCCGAGGTCCTGTGCGCCGCGATCACCCGCAGCGGCGGCGAGGTCAAAACAAACTGGCGCGTTACCGGCATGGACATTGATGCCGCTAAGGCAGTGCGGGCGGTGCGCAACGCGGCAGGAGAAGAATTTTCCGCGGGTGTATTTATTTCAAACATCAGCCCCTATACGCTCCATCATCAGATCATTCCGGAAAAATCACGCAACCAGCTGTGGCTGCGGCGGCTTGCCAACCTGAAGCCGTCCGTAGCGGCCGTCTGCGTGTATCTGGGGACCGACGGCGACGCGTCGGACATCGCGAAAGACAATCTCACCTTTTGGTTCGGCTCGAACGACCACGACGAGATGTACCGGGGCATCATGAACGGCCCGCGGGACGAGACAAACCACCTGCTGATCATCCGGCCGCCGGGAGAGAAAAACGGCACCATCACGCTCATCCATTTTGTAAAGCCGGAAACAAAGGCCGACTGGGCCTCACAAAAAAGGAAAATCGCCGGCGCCATGATAAAAAAGGCCTGCCATGTTTTGGGCGATTTTTCCTCAAGGATCCGCGTCAAGGAATCCGCCTCGCCCGCCACGTTCGAACGGTACACCGGCAACACCGGCGGCGCGTGCTACGGATTCGAAAACGTAAAGGACCTTTACGGGCAGTCAAAGCTGCCTTTCGCCACCTACCTTTCCAATCTGTACCAGGTGGGACACTGGACAATAGCCGGCGGCGGGATTTACAATGTTATGATGAGCGGCAAGGTCGTGGCGGAAATAATTTTAAAACAGTTCAGCGTTGGGAGTGGAAAGTTGAAAGATTAATGAAAACATTTCTCAAAAGGATCTCGTCAGGTTTTTCCTGCTTTCAACTTCGAACTTCAAACTTTCAACTATCCTTTTACGTCAAAAAATGAAATCAAATGAAACTGCGATTGTTATATCCTAAATTCAAGAAATTCCTCGAAGACCATGCCTCGCTTCGCGAGGAACTCAAGGGCCACGTGATCGGCGACTACACCATGCCGCCGTCGCTTGCGCTGCCGATCATCGCCGCGCTCACACCACGCCCGGTCGGAATCAACCTTACCGACGACAACATCACGCCGGTTGATTTCGACGAGAAGGTCGACCTCGCGGTGATAAGCTGCTTCACGCCGCAGGCGCAGCGCGCCTACGAAATCGCGGACGAATTCAAGAAGCGCGGCACGAAAACCATCATCGGCGGCGTTCACCCGACCGCCCTGCCGGACGAGGCGCTCGCCCATGCCGACGCGGTATGCGTTGGCGAAGGGGAGCAGGTATGGCATGCCATTCTTTCCGACTTGCAAACCGGCTCGTTGAAAAAAAAGTACAGCGCCCAGTCGTATTGCGATCTCGCCAAAATGCCCGTCCCCCGCCGCGCTATTTTCTCGCCCGACAATTATCGCTGGAAGGCGCACCTCGTGCAGGTGATGCGCGGGTGCCCGGCGCCCTGCGCCGGCTGCCCCGTGCCCTACATGGGCGGCACCCTGTTCCGGCTGCGGCCGGTGGAAAACATCATCGCCGACATTAAATCAATGCCGTACAAGGAACTTTATTTCACCGATGACACCGTGATGCTTCCCGGAAAAAAACCGATGAAATTCCTGTTGAAGATCATGGAGCGCACCGCGGAAATGGCGGATATAAAAATCTTTCTCGCCTCCACCATGATGATGACGCCGGACCTGGAATTCTACCGCAAGCTTAAAAACGGCGGCACCGCGTCCATCTACACCGTGTTCGGCTTTGACAAGAACTCCCAGCTACTGTTCGACAAATCCTGCACGGCAGACCATTGGAGCGCTGCGGTCGACCTGGTCCGAATGATCGAGGACATCGGCATACACTTTTTCGGCTCGTTCGGCATCGGGTTTGACAACCAGGACAAGGGCGTGACCGAGCGCATCCTCAAATTCACGCAGGACGCGCGCATCGACCTGGCGGAATTCTACATCCCCACGCCGTTTCCCGGCACCAAGTTCGGCGAACGGATAGCCGCGGAAAACAGGCTCCTGCACCGGAACTATTCGCTGTGGAACCACGCGAACGTGGTGTTCAAACCCAAGAATTTCACGGAGACCGAGCTGCTCGATGCGTTCCATTTTGCGTGGAGGGAGTTTTATAAGGATAAAAAGCCGGAGAATACGGTGAGGAGTTTTACGTTGAATGAAAAAAAGAGTTGATTTTTGATAATAATAAAATGCTGGTAGGGCCTGGCCGGCCCTAAAACCCGCCAAGGAAAATGCTTAATGATATATTTCTATTACCCAATACTCTACTAATCGGCCATTTCCCGTAACCGAGGTGAGATTTTCTCCCCGTCCTATGGAAAAATACCATCCGTTATGCCGCCTTCCTGAAATAATAATGGCGTAAACCAGAAAGGACAGACATCTTCAAGCTGGCTCCTGTCTTCAGGGTTCCATAACCACAAGGAATTCGCTGTACGATCCCGATGCGGTCGGCAGACGGAAGCGTCATATTCGCCATAGAGGCAATGGGAATAGGTACCATAGGCTGCTTGTAAATATATTCCCGAAAAAAAAAGCCTCCTGCCCCCACGCGTTGCCACCTTTTCTTTACTTGTGCCTGAAGACCTTTCATGGTATAATAACCTTGTGTAGTCTGGGCCATTTTTTTCAACTGCTTGACCCTCATAATTCACACGCCTGCTTTTACTCAACCCGTGTTATGGCTACAGCTCAAACTATCTTTCAAATGTTCTTTAAGATCTGTAGGCTTGCCAGGATTCCTACCTTCTCTGCCAGGGCAATTTTTATTTCTCCGGAGATCTATTACTTGATCAGGACCGGTCTGACAATCGTCGCAGCCCCGCATGTGATTCGAGCTATGAAGGCTCCATGTGCAAGCTTCGTGCATAAGGAGACTACACGAGTTTGCCCGGTAGCAATACTCCAATGTCCCATAATCCGGCCGAAGCAATCGAAAAGTGTAACTGCTATGGGCTTGCCATTGTCCATTTTGAGGTTTCCCGCATTGATTATGAGAAAACCGTTTCTGACGGTTATTACATCCATATTCTTGATGCCTGATGATGCCTGGTGAAATTCGGTTTTCACAGCAAGTGCGTCGCTGTAGTCGGGATATGAACCGGAAGCGGTGGTATAAACGTTCTCCGCCAGTGGA